>CAIXGY010000186.1 GCA_903919035.1 uncultured Planctomycetaceae bacterium
CGACGTTCGGTCTTGCGTTCCTTGGCATCGCGTTTGGGTTCGTCTTCCGGGCGAATCGCCTTTGAATCGCTGCGGGGCTATTCAGAAGCACGCCGCGTTCCCTGCCTCCGGTCAGTCGCGGCAGTTGACGACGAAGCTGAAGAGCGTCTGCGACCGCGGATCGAGCACTACCGCCCAGTCGAAACTGATCTCATACGGCCCCTCCGACAGACCTGACCCGCGGGCGACATCCACCGGCCGCCCGGAAAAGAAGGCACGGATCGTAGCGACCCGGTCGCCAGCGGCGTTCGCACCGTCCGGCAGTGGCTCGCCCGGCGGCTCGTCGAGCAGGGCGAGCGGCTCGAACGTCGCCAACCTTCGCCTCACGCGCATCCGACCGCCGGCACACTCTTCGAGCAGTTGCCGATGCTCCGGCGGCACGAGCGTCACGAGCTGGGCAAAGGTCCCCGGCAACCGCTCCACGTCGCACGGGACGGCGGCAGCCGGCATGATCCCGATGTCGGACGGCACGAGCGCATTCATGGCCTCCACGACGGCACGGGCCGAGGCCGAGGCGGGGTCCGGCTTCCGTGGCACGGGGTTGAATGCGGGGTCTGGTGCGGGAGTGGGGTTCATGGCGGCCGCACCATACGCGATCGCGGCAACTGCACAGGCCAGGAATGTAGGGCGAAGCATCCTGTGATCTCCGGGGAGCGTCACCCTGAAAGACGGACGCCAGCCCCGGCAGGGGCAAAAAACCTTCCGGGCCGAAGCACCCCCCACTGCGTTGACGGTGCCAACGCGGGAAAAACCTGGCAGGATCTCAAAACAAGACAATAATAAGAGTGTTTCCGCCGCCGTTTCCCACGAGTCCCACCCGGGCCACGCGGCCCCCGGCGGCCCGGCCACCGTCGAGCGACACCATGGACTCCCCGACGATGATGTGGCGGCATGCACCGGGCGGACGCGGCGGCTATGTGTCCGTCGTCTGGGTCGCGGCTGCCGTGGCGGCTGCCGCGGCGGAGTCGGCGGCGCCGCCCGCGCCGGTCTCCTTCAATCGCGACGTGCGGCCGATCATGGCCGACACGTGCTTCCACTGCCACGGGTTCGACGCCGAATCCCGCGAGGCTGGGATGCGGCTCGACCAACGCGAAGCCGCGCTCGCCGAGACCGAGAATGGCGTCGTGCCGATCGTGCCCGGCGCTCCTGACGCGAGCGCCATCATCCAACGGATCTTCGACGCCGACGATCCGATGCCGCCGGAGTCGGCGCACAAACCACTCACCGACGCGCAGAAGGAGATTCTGAAACGCTGGGTGGCGGAGGGCGCCGTCTACGAACCGCACTGGGCCTACGCGCCGCTCGTGCGGCCCCCGCTGCCCGCCGGCCACGAGGGTGACAACCCGATCGACGCCTTCCTCGACGCAAGGCTCGCCGCACGGGAGCTCGAGCCGGGTCCGGAGGCGCCGCCGCCCGTGCTCGCGCGACGGCTGGCGCTCGACCTGACCGGCCTGCCACCGCACGCGTCCCTGCCGGGAGGCACCCCGCTGCCCGACGACTACGAGGCGGCCGTCGACGCTCTGCTCGCGTCGCCACACTTCGGTGAACGCATGGCCGTGTGGTGGCTCGACGTGGCCCGCTTTGCCGACACGGTTGGCTTCCACGGCGACCAGAACCAGCGGATCTTTCCCTATCGCGACTACGTGATCGCGGCCTTCAACGCCAACAAGCCGTTCGACGCGTTCACACGCGAGCAACTCGCCGGCGACCTGCTGCCCGATCCGACGACCGACCACCTCGTCGCCACGGGCTACAACCGCCTGACGATGATGACCCGCGAGGGGGGCGCACAGCCGGGGGAATTTCTGGCCAAGTACGGTGCGGAGCGGGTGCGGGCCGTGTCGGCCGCCTGGTTCGGCAGCACGTTTGGCTGCGCCGAGTGCCACGACCACAAATTCGACCCGATCCTCTCCCGCGACTTCTACGAGTTGCAGGCATTCTTCGCCGACATCACGCAGTGGGGCGTGTATCACGACTACGACTACACGCCCGAGCCCGAGCTGAAGGGCTTCAGCAACGATCACCCGTTTCCGCCGGAGATCCAGGTCGAGAGTCCGTGGCTCGTGAAGGAGCGCGACCGGACGCGACGACGGATCGACGCCGCCCTCGCGCGGGCCGCGGCCGGCGTGGAGGCCACCGCCGGAGGTCGCGAGCGATGGGAACGCTGGCAGACCGACATCGCGGCGTTTCTCGCGGCCCACCCCGACGGTTGGCTGGCGGCCCGGCCCGAGCCGGAGACACGCGCCGCGAGCGAGGAGTCGGGCACACCCGAGCCGAAGCCCAAGCCACAGCCGCTGCGGGCCGAGTTCAGCGCCGCAGACCTGCCGGCCGCGGCTGCCGTGCGGCTCGTGATCTCCACCACGTCGAGTCCGCCCGAGGCGGTGGCCGCGGTGCTCGGCAAAGACCTGACACTCGAGGTCACGATCCAGCCAGCGGAGGGCAAGGCCCGCGGGGTGAAGGTGCGGGCAGGCGATGCCACCGCGAGGCGGCCTGCATACGCCTCGGGTGCCGAGGTGCCTGGCATGGACGCCACCTGGAGGGTGCCGTCGGCGCTGTCGGAGTCGGGCACGGTGGCCGCCGTATGGCTCCTCGATCCCGTGCGGCTCGCCGCCGACGAGCGGCTCGTGGTCACGATCGGCAGGGCCACGGCCGACATGCCGCTCGACCTCCGTGTCAGCCCGCTCGGTGCGGTGCGGCCGCTGGAGGTGGCGTCGGCGGCCGACCTGGCGGCCTTCAGTGATGCCCAGCGCGATGCCCAGCGTGAGACGGCGACCCGGCGGTCGCCGGAGCACAACGCCCGCGTCGCTGCCGCCTTTCTCATGGCCACCGCCGCCGACCGCCCGGCGTTCGATGGGATTCTCCGCCTGGCCGCCCACGAGCGGTCGCTGTTCGATGGCAAGGCCTGGACGATGGTCACGCAGGCCCGCCGCGAGCCGCGGCCAGTCCGCGTGCTGCCGCGCGGCAACTGGCAGGACCAGAGCGGGCCGCTCGTGCTGCCTGCCACGCCGTCGTTCCTGCCCGGCCGCATCGAGAGCACTTCCGACCGCCGGCTCACGCGGCTCGACCTCGCCAACTGGATCACGTCCGACGCGAATCCGATCACGCCCCGGGCGGTCGTGAACCGTCTCTGGGCGGCGTTCTTTGGCACCGGCCTGAGTGCCGCCCTCGACGACCTCGGATCGCAGGGCGACCCGCCGTCGCACCCGGAACTCCTCGATTGGCTGGCCTGCGAGTTTCGCGAGTCGGGCTGGGACGTGAAGCGGATGATCCGGCTCATCGTCACGAGCCGCGCCTACCGCCGGACGAGTTCGCTCGCGCCGGAGGCCCTGGCGGTCGATGCGGCGAATCGGCTGTTGGCCACGC
>CAIXGY010000187.1 GCA_903919035.1 uncultured Planctomycetaceae bacterium
CCATCGCGGGTCGAGGCACACCTTGGCTGTGCCTCCGACCCGCCAAGCCCGCCGGGGCCATGGAGGGCCCGGCGGGCGTGAAGTCAGTACGTCTTGCCGAGCGCGGCCTGCGCGGCGGCCAGCCGGGCCACCGGGAGGCGGAACGGCGAGCAGCTCACGTAGTCGAGCCCCACGTGGTGGCAGAAGAGCACCGAGTGGGGATCGCCGCCGTGCTCGCCGCAGATGCCGAGCTTGATGTCCGGCCGGGTCTTCCGCCCCTTCTCGACGGCGATCTCCATGAGCTTGCCCACGCCCGTGGCGTCGATCGACGCGAAGGGGTTGGCCTTGAAGATGCCCTCGTCGGTGTACTTCTGCAGGAACGAGCCCATGTCGTCGCGGCTCATGCCGAGGCACGTCTGCGTGAGGTCGTTCGTGCCGAACGAGAAGAACTCGGCCGTCTCCGCGATCTCGTCGGCCGTCAGCGCGCCGCGCGGGATCTCGATCATCGTGCCGACGAGATACTTGATCTTCTGTCCGGTCTCCTTCTGCACCTCCTCGGCCACCCGGTGGACGATCGCCACCTGGTTGTCGAGTTCCTTCTTGAAGCCGACGAGCGGGATCATGATCTCGGGCTTCACCTTGCCGCCATCCTTCTGCACCTTGGCCGCGGCCTCGAACACGGCGCGGGCCTGCATCTCCGAGATCTCGGGGTAGCTGATGCCGAGGCGGCAACCGCGGTGGCCGAGCATCGGGTTGAACTCGTGCAATGCCGCGACGCGGGCCTTGACCTTCTCCACCGGCACGCCGAGCTTCCGCGCGAGATCCGCCTGGGCGGCCTCGTCATGGGGCACGAATTCGTGCAGCGGCGGGTCGAGGAAGCGGATCGTCGCCGGCCGCCCCTCCAGGGCCCGGAAGATGCCCTCGAAGTCGTCCCGCTGGTAGGGCAGGAGCTTGGCCACCGCCTTGCGGCGGGCCTCCTCGGTCTCCGACAGGATCATCTCCCGCATCGCGTCGATGCGGTCGCCCTCGAAGAACATGTGCTCGGTCCGCGTCAGGCCGATGCCCTCGGCGCCGAAGGCGATCGCCTGCCGCACCTGCTCCGGCGTGTCGGCGTTCGTGCGGATGCCGAGCTTCCGGTGCTTGTCCGCGAGCTTCATGATGAAGTCGTAGTACTGGAAGACCTCCGAGTCCTGCGGCTTCATGGTGTGGGCCACGAGCACCTGCTTCAGCTCGCTGTCGGCCGTCTTGATGCCGCCGGCGAACACCTCGCCCGTCGACCCGTTGATCGAGATCGCGTCACCCTCGCGGAGGGTCTGCCCGGCGCACGAGAGCGTGCCTCGCCCGTAGTCGATCTGGATCGCGCCGGCACCCGCCACGCACACCTTGCCCATCTGCCGGGCCACGAGCGCCGCATGGCTCGACACGCCGCCACGGCTGGTGAGGATGCCCTCGGCGGCGATCATGCCGCGGAGGTCCTCGGGGCTCGTCTCCACGCGGGCGAGCACGACCTTCTCCCCCTTGTGGGCGAGTTCCTCGGCCTTCACGGCCGAGAACACGAGTTGGCCGGTCGCTGCACCGGGGCCGGCGGGCAGGCCGGAGGTGAGCAGCCGTCCGGCCTGCTTGGCCGCCTCATAGTCGTGGCGGTCGAAGATGGGCGCCAGGAGTTGCGACAGGGCGTCGGGATCCGCGGACTGGATCGCGTGGGCCGGCGACATGAGCTTCTGCTTCACCATGTCGTGGGCGATCTTCACGTAGGCCAACGCGGTCCGCTTGCCGTTCCGCGTCTGCAGCATGTAGAGCTTCTTCTTCTCGACGGTGAACTCGAAGTCCTGCACGTCGCCGAACTTCTTCTCGAGCGTGGCCCGCACCTTCTCCAGCTGCTTGTAGGTGCCGGCGAAGACCGGGTCGTGGGCCATGTGGGCCACCGGGTGGGGCGTCCGCACTCCGGCCACCACGTCCTCACCCTGGGCGTTGACGAGATATTCCCCGTAGAAGACGTCCTCGCCCGTGGCCGGATCGCGGGTGAAGGCCACGCCGGTGGCGCAGTCGTCACCCATGTTGCCGAACACCATGCTCTGCACGTTGACGGCAGTGCCCCACTCGTCCGGGATCTTGTA
>CAIXGY010000188.1 GCA_903919035.1 uncultured Planctomycetaceae bacterium
GAGCGGATGAGCTTCGCGGATCAGCTCGACGACTCGATCAACGTGGAGGGCCGCACGCCGCTGGTCGCACTCATGTTTCCGGTAGGGCTGCGTTACCACGCCCTGCACCATCTCTTTCCGTCGATTCCCTACCACAACCTCGGAGTCGCCCACCGACGGATCATCGAGGGCATGCCCGACTGGCAGTCGTACCGTGCGGCCACCTACCGCACGTTCGGCGCCGCGATCCGAGACCTGTTCGCGTCGGCCCGGGCAGCGTGTGCGTCGCCACCGCCGCCGGCCGACCGCTGGTTCGCCAGCCGCCGCGTCATGCTGGCAGGGTGGCATCGGGAATGTGCGCCCCTGCCGTTGGCGTCGGGGATGCCCGGCGATCATCCGCGGGCCCCGGACTCACCGTCTCCGTCCCGGCAAGCCGGCTGACGCCGTTTCGCCACGTCAGCGAAGCGGCCCGTCCGCGACCGCGGCCCACAGGCCCTGAAGCATGGTGGCCCGCACCGCGGCCCGCGGGAGCTTCACCCGGGTGGCGGTTTCGAGTGGCGGGGTGGCGGCCATGAGGTCGAGCGTCCGCTCCGCGAGCCGCCAGGGCACGTAGCAGGCATAACGGACCCGCCAGGGTCGCACCGCTCGGATGTAGTCGCGGCCGCTGGCGAGCAGCTCCCGCGCCCGTGCGGACCAGGCTGCCACCACGGACCGCGCCGCCGCCGGGGTGCCGACGAGCCTTGCCGGCTCCGCGCCTGCGGCGCGGAGCTCGTCGAGCGGCAGGTAGCAGCGGCCCGCTCGGAGGTCGGCCGGTAGGTCGCGGAGGATGTTGACCAACTGCAGGGCCTTGCCGAGCGCCGCGGCCGATGGAAGCAGGTCGCGCTCCGACCGGCGCGCGTAGTCCGGCACGTGGCGGAATCCCATCCGCGTCCACCACTCGCCCACGCAGCCTGCCACGGCCTGGGTGTAGGCCTCGAGGGCCGCGGCGTCGGGAAGGGCCGTGATGCCGTCCGACGACGCGAAGGTCAGCACGTCCGAGCGTTGGCCGGCGACGATCGTCGTGAGGAGGTGGAGCGCGTCGTGACGGTCGGCCGGGGACAGTGCGGCGAACCGGTCGAGCACCCGCGGCAGCGCATCGAGCAGCGCCCGCTCTCCGGCATGGTCGGGCCGGATGTCGTGCCGGATCGCGGCGACGAGCCGTGCATCGTGTCCGGATCGCAGCAGCGACTCGAAATCATCGAGCCGTCGCGCCCGGACGTCGGCCAACGAGGAGCCGGAATCGGCGATCGTGTCGCTGGTGCGGGCCAGCAGGTAGGCCACGCCCATCGGCTCCCGCAGTGCCGGCGGCAGGATGCGGATGCTCACGGCGAAGGTCCGCGAGACGGATCGCAACAGGTCGCCGGTGACGTCGTCGGGTCTCATCTGGCGTCGGAACGCGGGCCGCCGATCGCCCGGTCGGGCCGCGGCATGGTCGATCCGTCAGCCTCCCGCGAGGATGAGGGCGAGCGCCGTGCCGCCGACGAGCACGAGCGCCAGCCCCATGAACCGGGCGATGCGGGGCCGGTCGGTGTAGCGGTAGTCCTCGCGGCCGATCGCGCCGAGCACGAGCCGGTGTTCCCACATGCCGGCCAGCGTGGCCGCGATGCCGAGGGCCACGAGCGCGGCGCCGAAGAGTCGCGTCTTCTGCGGCGAGTAGCCCGCCATCCGGCCGTCGAGCGCGAGGGCCGCCTGTCCCAGCCGCTCGATCGCGAAGCCGAGGCTGATCATCGCCAGACTCGTGCGGATCCAAGCCAGGAGCGTGCGGTCGGCCGCCTCCCGGTTCCGCTCACGGGCCAGTTCGTTGACGAGCGAAGTCGCGTTGTTCGGTGCGTCGTCGGGCATGGCCCGATCTTATACACCCCAACGTGATCCTTGCGCGGAGGGCGGCATCTCGTCCGCAGCCGGCCTGTGCGCCCAACCGGCTCGGGTCTGCCCACACCCTCTCGCGGGACGTTCGCCTTTGCCCTCCCGGCTTCGGCTCTCTGCATGTCCGCTGCGCTCCGGCATCCATGCCTGCGCTTGCTTCCAGAGCCCCGCTCGAGGGGCTGGGCAGACCCGATCCTTCCTCGCTTCCGTGGGGCAAGGCGGCACGGGCAGCCCCGACGCCGGGACGGGCGCGGTGACGCGCGAGGATCAAGTGTGAGCCGTATTACTCCACCTCCACGGCCACGCTCGCGGAGCGGGCGGAGAACTCCGGCGCGTAGCGGCTCTGGAGCGTGGCGAAGCCGCTCGACGCCGTGCCCCGGTGGGTCGCCCGCAGGGCATACTCGAAGACGTGCGTGCCGCGCGGCAGCCGCTCGAAAAACAGCCGGGTTGAGGTGTCGCGGATCGCCACGTACCACGCCGCGCCGTCGCCGAGGCGCCAGCCCGAGAGCACGTCCAGGGGCTCGGTGAGGCTGGGCCGGTGGTCGGCGAGTTCGAGAAACTCATAGTCGCGGTCGCTGGTCACCACGAGCCGCACGACGAGCTCGTCGCCCACCGCGACCCGCGTGGCCTCGCCCTCGCGGGCGGGCACGAGTTCGGGGCCGGCCTTCGTGAACCGCTTCACGAACAGCCTCTTCTCGATCGCGAGTTCCTCGCGGCCCGCGGCCGGCACGTTCGCGATGTCGTCGAGGTACTGCCAGTGCACGCCGCCCCAGGCCAGGCCGGCATCGGCCTTCTTCATCGTCACCGTGGCCAGCGCCGGCTCGATCTCGCGGCGGACGAACCGGGTCTCGAAGAAGCCGGTGCCGGCCTCGACGGCCTCGGGCCCGATCGTCTCCTGGCCCACCGTCACCGTCACGAGTTCCTGCGAGCCGAGCAAGTCGTCACCGTGGCCGAGGAGCGCGCCGACCGCGTCGGCCGTCGCCCGGCTGCCGGGCCAGCGACTCGTCCGCTTCTGTGACAGGAGCCAGACCTTGAGGGCCTCGACCGCGTCCCGGTCGCCGGCCACCTCGTCGAAGCACTCGACCATGATCGCCTGCGTGGCGATCGGGGCGTGGGCCCAATTCCACCAGCCGGGATGCGGATCCCGCCACCACATGCCCTGCCACGACTCCCGCTCGCGGCCCGGCGCCACGTCGGCGTCCACCGCCCGCTGCTTCAGGCTGTCGCAGATCGCGAGGGCCGTCTCACGGTCGCCGGCCCGCGCCAGCGCGAGCGCCAGGTGCCCCTGCGAGCGGCGGTCGGTGATCTTCATCCAGCGTGCGCGGCCGACGTCGAGTCCCCACCGGATCGCCGCGGCCGCTTCCCCCTCGGGCGGCGCGTCCTGTGTGAAGAAGCTCCGCGCGTAGAGGGCGTAGGCGCCGATCGGCGTGAGCACGGGCTCCTCGATCCCATCCGCCCGCTTCCGTTCCTCGACGAGGCGGCCATCGAGCCAGGGAAGCGCCTGCACGGCCGGCCGCACGTCGACATCCACGCCCGCGGCGCGGAGACGGCCGAAGCCGGCGACGATGCCGAGCGTGACCGGGTCGCAGGTGGCGCCGCCGGGGAACCAAGGCCAGCCGCCGTCGCCATGGCGCAGCGACTCCAGACAAGCGAGGGCGGCAGCCATCTCGTTGGCCGCGCGTGTCGCGTCGAAGAGGAGCGCGAGCCGGGCCCGGGCCTCCCGCTCGTCGACGGCATCGCGAACCCAGGGCGTCTCCGCGAGGAGCGTCGTCACGAGGCCGGTGTTCTTCTCGAGCGGACTCGCGAGGGCCTCGGTGCCCTTCCACTGCTCGCAGACCCGCGCGATCCGTGGGTCACGGGTGGCGAGGTGCCGGGCGAGCGAGTTGGCGTAGAGCCGCGTGAACAGCGTTTCGGTGCTCTCGTCGGCATCCTCCATGATCGAGGGCAGCGCGAGGACGGCGTACCAGGCCGGATTCGACGCGGCCTGCACGACGAGCGACTGGCTTTCGATGTCGGTGCCGGCGCTGCGTGCGAGGCGGTCGAGCGACACCGTCCGCTCGCCGGGGCCGCGGATCGTGATCGGCACCGTCTCGGTGACGAGCACGCGGCGGGGGAGGACCGCCAGCAGCGCCTCTTCGCCGTCGCTCGCGGGCCTGGCGGATCCCGTCGTGGTGCCCACGGCGAGATACCGGAGGGCGTCGGTGCCGTCGGCCACCCGCACGCTGAACACGACGGGCTTCGACTCACCGGCGGCGAGATCGAACGGCAAGGTCCGCGGGCCCTCCACGAGGCCGTCGCGGGAGTCGTTCGTGCGGGCGTCGGCAAGCGCGAACGTCACGGTTCCCGTGAGCCGGCCGGTGGACGTGTTGCTCACCTTCACCGGGATCCGCACCACGTCACCCTCACGGAGAAACCGCGGCACGAGCGGCTCGACCATGAGATCCTTGGCGGCGATCGCCATGTCGACGAGGGTGCCCGAACGGAGACGCGCGTCGTGGGCCAGGCCCTTGACATGCCAGGTCGTGAGCGTGTCGGGGAGCGTGAACTCGATCGTCACGATGCCGTCCGAGCCGCTCGTGAGCACCGGCAGGAAGAAGGCCGTCTCGACCAGGTTTTTGCGCGGGGGCGGTGCGGTTGCAGCGGGCGGCGGGGATGCGGTTCCGCTTGGCCTTGCCTGCGCCGCCGTGCGATCCTCGAAGTCAACGTCGGCCTGCATCATGTTCGCCCCGCGTTTGGCCAGCATCCGCGGCATGCCCGCCGGGGCCATCGCCGTCGGCACGGCCATCTCCGCGACCATTCCATCACCGAACATGCCACCCTGGGGAGAGCCGAAGGGATCGCGGAGCCGGCGGAAGGAGAGCGGCGGCACGTCGACCGACGGCACGTCGAAGTGGCCGAGCACGTGAGGCATGTCCGCCGCGGC
>CAIXGY010000189.1 GCA_903919035.1 uncultured Planctomycetaceae bacterium
CGCCCTTCTTCATGGCCCGGAGGAAGTTCCGCGCCTGGTAGTTGCGGACGCCTTCCCAGTGCGTCGTCCTGGCCTTCGCGTGTGCGAGATCATGGATCGAAAAGACGTCGGGCTCGCTCTTGATCAGCCAGTGGTTCATGGCGGGGAGTGTACTGCGGCCCGCGTTGGCGATGGGCACGCGTGTGGGTGGCCGGCTCGGTGTCGACGAGATCGGCCCGCTCCGCGGCAAAATCGTCGGGGGGCGTCGGATTGACCGGCGCGCGGGCACACCCTACCCTCCCCGCCCTCCGCAGCCTTCGGATCGCCCCGCCATGCGTCTGCCATCTCGCGATGGGTACTCCGTCCAGGCCGCGGTCGTCCTCGCGACGGCCACGGTCCTGCTCGTGAACCTCGGTGGGCCGCCGCTCTGGGATGATGACGAGCCCAAGAACGCCGGTGCGAGCGCCGCGATGCTCGGCAGCGGTGACTGGGTGGTTCCGACATTCAACGGCCGGCTGCGGCCGGAGAAGCCGCCGCTGGTCAACTGGCTGCACCTCATCGGCTATGCGGGCTTCGGCGTCACCGAGACCGGAGCCCGGATCGGTTCGGCAGTGCTCACGATCGGCACCGCGATGCTCACGACCTCCACCGCGGCACGGTTGTTTCCCACGCTGCCATTGGTCGGTCTGTGGGCCGGCATGGCGTGTGGGACATGTGTCTGGGCAGGGGTGGCCGGCCGTTCGGCGACGCCTGACGCGGCGCTGGGCTTCTGTACCACGCTTGCGTTCTGGCTCGCCGCGCTGGGCCTCGCGCCACATGCGAACGCTGGAGGACGCCTCACTCGCCGCCGTGCCGCCGCGGTCGGCGCCGCCTGCGGGGCCGCCATGCTCGCCAAGGGCCCGATCGGTCTCTTCCTTCCTCTGGCTGCCCTTGGCCTTGCCGCGTGGTGGCAGGAATGCGGGTCGGCCCAGGGTGTCGTCGATGCGATCCGCGCTGTGTGTACCGCATGCCGCCGCCTGCGGCCGGGCGTGATCGCGGCGACGGCCTGCCTCGTCGCGGTGCCCTGGTACGCGGCCGTCACCTGGCAGACCGAGGGGACATGGCTCCGGGAGTTTTTCGGCATGCACAATGTCGAGCGGGCCATGCGGCCGCTCGAAGGGCACGGGGGGCCGGGTTGGTATTACCTCGTCGTTCTCGCCGTGGGGCTCTTTCCCTGGTCGATCGTGGCCGCCGTCACGGTCTGGCACGCGATCCGCGGACTCGCCCGCCCGGCCGACGCGCCGGCCCTCAAGATCGTGCTCGCCTGGGGCGTCGTCTGGATCGGCGCGTTCTCCTGTGCGGCCACGAAACTGCCGGGATACGTCTGGCCCGCCTATCCCGCGCTGGCGATCGCCACGGCGGTGTTCCTGGAGGAGTGGAGGCTCACGCAGCCGCCTGCGCTCGTGCGCTGGATGCGGCTTGCCTGGAGCATTCTCGGCATCGCCGGGATCGGCATCGGCGCCGGATTGGCCGTCGCGGCTGTCGTGATGTCGCGGGGGCAGGCGTGGATCGGATTGATCGGCCTCGTGCCGGTTGCAGGGGCGGTGCTGGCGTGGCGCGAGCAGTCGCGGGCGCGACCCGGGGCGGCGCTCGGCTGGCTCGCGGCGACGGGCTGCGCGACCGTGACACTTCTGGCCGCCGCAGCCGCCGGATCACTCGGCCACGACACCGGCGTGCGGCCGCTGGTGGCGCATGCCGCCGCCTCATCCACCGCGACCGGAACGTGGGCGAGTTTCCGCTGCACGGTGCCGAGCCTCGTCTTCTACTCGGGTGCCGCCGCGCGGGCCGGCGCGGTCGAGATGCTCTACAAGCCGGAGGCTGCCCGGGAGTTCGCCGCCCGGCATCCAGACGCCCGCTTCGTGGTTCCGGTGGCCGAGGTGGACGACCTCCTGCGGGCGTTGCCGCCGGGCCATGGCGTGCTCGCCCGGTCGCGACTGCTGTCCGGGTATCGCGAGCTTTGTCTCGTGGGGTCATGGGGCGCGCCTTTGGTCGCTGGTCCGCCGCGGCAGTGACGCAGACCGTCACCCCGAAGAGACCCCGCCCACCGGACTCGATGCTCAAAAAGGGAACGGCGGGCCGGGCGCCCTGACGCCCGACCCGCCGCCGTTTGCCGTCGCATCACTCCGCCCGGGACGTCACGTCCGGGCGGACGAGGTGTCAGCAGCCCTTCTTGCAGCCGAGGCCGAGGCCGCAACCGCAGCCCTTCCGGGCCTTGCCGCAGCCGCCGCAGGCACCGGCACCGGCGTCACCGGCCGGAACCTCCTCCTCGACGCACTTCTTCACCTTGACGCACACCTGCTTGGTGACCTTCTTGGGCACGCGGACGACGTACGATTCCGTCTTCGTCTCGGGCACCAGGTCACAGGCGCACACGGTCTCGGTGGCCGTCCGCTGCTGCGGGACCATCACCGTGTAGTGCACCTCGCGCGAGCGCGTCTCGGGGACGCAGCGGTTGACCGTGTAGGTGCGGGTCCGCGTCTCGCAGCGCGACTTGTGCAGGCAGACCGTCTTCGTACGGCTCTCCGGCACCATCTTGGTCACGCAGTAGTTCCGCGTCCGCTCCTCGCAGCGATGGAGGGTGACGCAGTAGTTCCGCGTCCGCTCCTCGCAGCGGGTCTTCCGCACGCACACCGACCGGGTCCGCTGCTCGGCCCGGCACTTCTTCACGCAGTAGGTGTAGGGCACCTGCTCGCACTCGGTCTTCCACGTCGTGACTTCGATCTCCTTGGTCTCGCACGTGGGGACCCACTTCCGGCAGCAGACGACCTTCGGGCAGCAGGGATTGCCGGCGGCGTCATACTTGCCGTTCGCCGAAATCTCCTTCGCCTCGGTCACCCAGTGGCCGCCCCGGCAGGTCACCGTCTTCGTGCCCTTGACGGCCACGCGGCGGGAGACCGTCCGGGTCCCGGTCAGCTC
>CAIXGY010000190.1 GCA_903919035.1 uncultured Planctomycetaceae bacterium
CTCGAGCATCTCGATGCCGGTGGTGAACCGGCGGGATCGACCCGCTGCACGTGACCGCCAGTTGGCCTTCGCGTCCATGTGAGCACGACGTCCCATGACAGTGTCTCCCCGAGTGAGCGGCCTTCCACCCCGGCCGATGCGTTGCGCTGAGTATACGAGTGACGACGGGGGCGGGTCCAGGCAACGGATCGGTCCGCCGGACATCCCGTGTCGCCCCGGCCAAGCACACCGCGAGTCTATCCCAAGCGTGCCAACCCAGTGCAACCAGCTGGCCTCTCGGCCCGTCGAGGATGTGCGGGCGTTCAGGGATGAATAGCCTGTGCTTCGCAGGATATGCCCGGTGCAGCCTCACCCCTGCGGGTTCGCGAGCGGTTCCTCGAGTTCAGCGGCCAAGGGCGAAGTTTATGGGAGCCATGGGCCACCGGTGAGGCACGCCAGGCCGCAGGCCTACAATCCACGGCATGGACGAACGCCACGCCGCAGCCGACGAGACCACGCCCGCCGACACCGACGCGGCCGCCGCGGCCCGCGACCGCTCCGCCGCCGCGGAGAAGGTGCGGTCGTTTCCGCAGGGGCCCGGCGTGTACCTCATGAAGGACGCCGCCGGCCGCGTGATCTACGTCGGCAAGGCGAAGAACCTGCGATCGCGGGCGTCGAGCTACTTCCTCAAGGCCGCCGCCGAGGACCGCCGCACGGCCGATCTCGTGCGCGAGATCCGCGACATCGACTTCCTCGAGGCCGAGAGCGAGGTCGACGCGCTCCTGCTGGAGAGCCGCCTCGTCAAGGACGTGCAGCCGAGGTTCAACAGCGACTTGAAGGACGACAAGACGTTTCCCTACCTCCAGATCACGACCCACGAGGACTATCCCCGGGTCGAGTTCACCCGCACGCCGCGGACCAAGGGAGTGAAGCTCTACGGGCCGTTCACGAGCGCCGGCAGTCTCCGCGGCGCGATCGTCGTGCTCCAGCGGATCTTCAAGTTTCGCACCTGCAGCCTCGACATCGACGCCGCCGACGAGCAGTGGCGGTGGTTCCGCCCCTGCCTGCTGGCGTCGATCGACCAGTGCACGGCCCCGTGCGCGCTGCGGATCTCGAAGGACGACTACCGGCGCGACATCGCCCGCCTCAAGACCTTCCTCGACGGCGGCAAGCGGAAATTGCTCGAGGAGATGCGGCAGGACATGCTGGCGGCGAGCACGGCCCTCGCCTTCGAGCGGGCGGCGCGGCTGCGGGACGAGATCCGGCTGCTCGAGACGCTCGCCGAGCGGGGCGACCTCGAGGAGCACGTGCAGCCCGAGGTGTTTCTCGTGGACCCCAAGAAGGGGCTCGCCGGCCTCGAGAAGGTGCTCGGCCTGGCGAAGCCGCCGCGGGTCATCGAGGGCGTCGACATCGCGCACCTCGCCGGCAACGAGACCGTGGCGAGCCTCGTGCAGTTCATCGACGGACTTCCCTTCAAGCCCGGCTACAAGCGCTACCGCATCAAGTCGGTCGACGGCATCGACGACTTCAAGAGCATCCACGAGGTGGTCTCCCGGCGGTTCGCGCGGCTGGCGCGGCAGGGGGAGTCGTTTCCCGACATCCTGCTCATCGACGGCGGCAAGGGGCAGCTGTCGGCGGCCCTCGACGCGCTCGAAAGCCTCGGTGTCGAGCCGCCGTGCGTGATCTCGCTGGCGAAGCGGGAGGAGGAGGTGTTTCTCCCGGGCCGCAGCGAGCCGCTGCGGCTCTCCCGCGACGCCTACTCGCTGCGGCTCCTCGAATACGTCCGCGACGAGGCCCACCGGTTCGCGCAGCACTACCACCACCTGCTCCGCGGCAAGCGGTCGCTGGAGGAGTGAGCGGGAGCCGTCGCCCGGGGGCGGGTTCGCTAGCGGTTCGTCATGTCGCACGACACGCCGCCGGCGGCCGGCACGTAGCAGGCCCGCGCGTAGTCCATCACCATGCGATGGGCGCTGAACCGCCAGGCCAGCGAGGCGATCGAGTTCATCATCATCCGGATCCACTTCCGCGGCAGTCCGTCGCTGTCGCGCTCGTAGAACAGCGGGATCACCTCCTCGCCGAGCACCTTGTAGAGGGCCTCGGAGTCGCGGCGGTCGGTGATCTCGGGGTTGAAGTGCGTCTCACCGCGGCCGATCGCGAAGCCGTTGCGGCCGTCGAAGGCCTCCGCCCACCAGCCGTCGAGGATCGAGCAGTTGAGGCCGCCATTGAGCACCACCTTCTGGCCGCTCGTGCCCGACGCCTCCAGGGGACGGCGCGGATTGTTGAGCCACACGTCGACGCCCTGGATGAGGTGCCGGCAGACGTTGATGTCGTAGTCTTCCACGAACACCACGCGGCCCGCGAACCGCGGGTCGTGGCGGAGGTTCGCGATCTTGCGGATCAAGGCCTTGCCGGGCTCGTCGGCCGGGTGGGCCTTGCCGGCGAAGATGATCTGGATCGGGCGGTCGCGGTCGGCGATCAGGGCGTGGAGCCGGTCGAGGTCGCCGAGCACGAGGTCGGCCCGCTTGTAGGTGGCGAAGCGCCGGGCGAAGCCGATCGTGAGGATGTTGGGATCGAGCACCGTCCGCGCGAGCTCCACCGCCTCGTCGCACTCGCCCCGGCGGCGGCACTGCCGGGCCAGCCGGCGGCGGACGAACTGCAGGAGCAGGTTCTTGAGCGCGTAGTGGGTCTCCCAGAGCTCGCCCGGATCGCAGTCGTAGATCTTCTGCCACACGTCCGGCTCGCCCATGCGACGGATCCAGTTGGCGGGGAAGATGCGACTGTAGAGCTGGAGCATCTGCCAGGAGAGCCAGCTCGGCACGTGCACGCCGTTGGTGATGTGCCCGATCGGCACCTCCTCCTCGACGCGAGACGACCACAGCGGCTGCCACATCCGCCGGCTCACGTGGCCGTGGAGCGCGCTCACGGCGTTGGCCCGCCGCGACATCTTCAGGCCCAGCACGGTCATGCAGAACGGCTCGCCGTGGTTGTGGGGCTCGACGCGACCGAACGACATCAGGTGTTCGTGCGACAGGCCGAGCGCGTCGCGCATCGGCCCGAGGTGCTCCTCCATGAGGCCGGCATCGAACCGATCGTGGCCCGCCGGCACCGGCGTGTGCGTGGTGAACACGGTCTGCCGGGCCACGCGGCGGACCGCGTCGTCGAACGGGAACCCGTCGCGATCCATCCGCCCCCGCACCGCCTCGAGCGTGGCGAAGGCCGAGTGGCCCTCGTTCAGGTGGTAGACGCCGGGCACGATGCCGAGCGCCCGGATCGCCTTCACGCCGCCCACGCCCAGGATGAGCTCCTGGCGGATGCGCGTGCGGTTGTCGCCGCCATACAGCCGGCTCGTGAGTTCCCGGTCTTCGGTCGAGTTGCCGTCGACGTCGGAGTCGAGCAGGTAGAGGCTCACGCGGCCGACCGCCATCTTCCACACCTTCGCGTGGAGCGGGCCGTTGCGGGTGTCGATCGACACGAGGATCTGCGTGCCGTCCTGGCCGAGGGCCGGCTCGATCGGCAGCGACTCCACGCGGTTCGGCAGATACTCCTCGTGCTGGTAGCCGTCGATGTCGAGCTTCTGGCGGAAGTAGCCCTGGTCGTAGAACAGCCCCACGGCGATGAGCGGAATGCCCAGGCCGCTGGCGCTCTTCACGTGGTCGCCGGCGAGCACGCCGAGGCCGCCGGAATAGATCGGCACCGACTCGTGGATGCCGAACTCCGCCGAAAAATAGACGACCGGCTTCGACCCGAGCACGCCGGCGTGGACGTTGCACCAGGTCGACTCGGCGGCCAGGTATTCCTTGAGCAGCCTGTAGGCCTGGTTGATCCGGCTGTAGAGCACGAGTTCCGCCGCCCGGGCCTCGAGCCGCTCCGGCGTGAATTCGGCGAGCAGCGCGATCGGGTTGTGGTCGAGCTGCCGCCACCGGATCGGGTCGAGTTCCCGGAACATGTTCTCGACCTCGGGATGCCAGCTCCACCAGAGGTTGCGGGCTAGCGCCATGCACTTGGCGTAGAGGTTTTGCGGCGAGAGTTCGTCGAGCCGGGGCGGGGGCACCGCGGGGACGACGGGGGCTGGGACGGAGGGGGCGGCGGCACCGCGCAGGCCGATTTCTTCGGCGTGGCTCATGACAGGGCTCCGGGCGGATCGACGGGGGGGTGGAAAGGAACGCCGTCCAGAAGGCCCGCAAGTATAGCTGCGGGTTTTCCGGCTTGCGGCCGCGGGCCCGAGCATCGCAGCGACGCGGCCCCGGCAGGCCACCATGCCGTGGTACGTGAGGCGGGCACGCTTACCGCCGGCCGCGGGCCGGCCTTCCCGACGCCTCCAGATGGGCGACGATCGCCGCCCGCTCGGCCGTGGGGTCTACAGGCGGCCGAGGGTCATACACGGGCCGCCGGCCCATCACGACGTCGGTGATGCGGTCGAGGCCCGCATCCCGTCCGTAGGCGAGTTCCGCGGGCAGGTCTGCCCGGTAGGTGGTGCGGGCGTAGTTGATGCC
>CAIXGY010000191.1 GCA_903919035.1 uncultured Planctomycetaceae bacterium
AACGAGCCGGGTGCGCGGCCCGACTGGACGGGCATGCCGGCCTATTCCCAGGCGTCGGCCATCGCGGCGGCGATCCGTCAGGATCCCACCCTGGCCAACGTGGTGATCTCGGGGCCCGGGTCGGTGAATCCGCAGGTCAACACCTACGACGCGGTGCGGGCGGGCGTGGACGCCGGTTCGACGCACGCCCTCGGCGGCTCGCTCTCCGACTACACAGGCTTCATCTCCTACGTGCGTTCACGGGGCGACCAGTTCTGGCAGCCCGAGGCCCACAGTCTCTTGTGTGCGATGGCCGGGGCGAACGCGGGCATGGAGGCGCTCGTCTGGTGGGGCGGGATCGGCCCGGCCGAGGGGATGTTCACGCGGGCCAACATGGGGCGGCAGATCGCCTACCGGGAGAACACCGCCGACTACACGGCGGCGGCGGTCTACCGCGGGCCCGACGGCCGGGTGCAGGCCTTCGCGAGCGGCTTCGAGAGCCAGGGCAGCCCGACGACCTACCGTCTCGTGAGCACCGATCGCGACGTCTACTTCAACGGCGCCGGCCCGCTCCGCGAGTTCATGATTCCGGCCGTGCAGTGGTCGGCCGGCAACTATGCCGACATCACCTACGGCAGCGACGCGCTCGGCTTCGGGGCGGCGCTCGACGGCAACCGGTTCTCGATCGTGAACGAGGCGACGGGGCAGGTCTTGCAGGTGCTCGGCTCGTCCACGGCGGCCGCCGCGACGGTGAACGTGGCGGCCGACACGGCGAGCCTCGCCCAGCGCTGGAACGTGTCGCGTGCCGACGGCGGCTATCTGACGATCAGCAACGCGCAGAGTGGCCTTCTCATGCGGGCTTCCGGCGGGTCCACGTCGAGCGGAGCCGGGATCGAGCAAGCGGGCGCCACCGGCGGTTCGAGCGACTCGTGGGTGGTGAGTCCGGCCGGGAACGGCTCATACACGCTCTACAACGGCAACAGCGGCCACTTCCTCACCGGCGACGCGGCGCAGGCGACGCAGGCGGAGGCGACGGGCGACGCGAGCCAGCGCTGGAAGTTCGTGCTTTCGAACCCGGCGACGAGCGGCACGCTGCAGGCCCGCTACAACTTCCAGAACAACGGCACCAACGCGACGGGGGGCGGTGCGGCGACGCTCGCCGGCACGGTGGCCTACACGACCGGCCCGACGGCGGCGCAGGGGCAGGCGCTTTCGTTCAACGGTTCGAGCACCTACGCCACGCTGCCGAACTCCCTGACATCGACCGACAACGCCACGTTTTCGACGTGGGTGCGGTGGAATGGCGGGGGCTCCGACCAGCGGATCTTCGACTTCGGGAGCAGCACGAGCACGTCGATGTGGCTGACGGGCTCGTCGGGCGACGGCACGATGCGGTTCGCGATCCAGACGTCGGGCTCGTCGGGGGTGCAATATCTCGACACGACGCCGCTGCCGACGGGGCAGTGGACGCACGTGGCGGTGACGCTCTCGGGCAACACGGCCCTGCTCTACGTGAACGGTCTGCCGCGGGTGGGCGGCCGGATCACGTTCGACCCGTCCGAACTGTCGGCGACCCGGAACTACCTGGGGCGGTCGCAGGCCTCGAACGCCTACTTTTCGGGCGCGCTCGACGACTTCCGGGTCTACGACCGGGCGCTCTCCCCGGCGGAGGTGGCGAGCCTCGTGCCGGTGTCGAAGTACACGTGGACGGGCGGCGTGAGCGGCACGTGGAGCACGGCGGTGGTCGCGGGGGCGAAGAACTGGAAGCTCTCGTTCGAGGGGACGACGAGCGACTTCACGAACAGCGACGCGGTGGTGTTCGACGACACGGGGAGGGTGTTCGCGGTGACGACGGCGACGGCGGTGCAGCCGTCGATGACGACCTTCTCCAACGACGCGGCAGCGTACACGCTCGCGGGCGCGGCGGGGATCTCGGGGACGGGGGCATTCATCAAGAACGGCCTCGGGGCGCTCGCGATCAACAACCAGAACACGTTCACGGGGCCGACGCTCTTCAACGCCGGGAGCGTGAGCCTGGCCGGGTCGCTCGCGAGCCCGTCGATCACGG
>CAIXGY010000192.1 GCA_903919035.1 uncultured Planctomycetaceae bacterium
GTGGACAGCAAGGTGGACAGCAAGGTGGACAGCAAGGTGGACAGCAAGGTGGACAGCAGGGTGGACAGCAGGGTGGACAGCAGGGTGGACAGCAGGGTGGACAGCAGGGCGGACAGCAAGGTGGACAGCAGGGTGGACAGCAAGGCGGTCAGCAAGGCGGTCAGCAAGGCGGTCAGCAGGGCGGACAGCAGGGTGGAGAGCAGGGCGGAGAGCAGGGCGGAGAACAAGGTGGTCAGCAGGGCGGACAGCAGGGCCAGGCAGTCGGGAAGGCAGATCAGGACGGCAGGCCGCGGGCCGATGCGGCTGCTGAGGGATCGCGGCCAGGCCCGGGAAGTGAAGTCGGGGCCGGGGGTCGCGGGGGCGGCGACCGGAGCGATTCGCCAGCGATTTCCGCAGCCGCTCCCGCGCCGCGGCGCGATGCCGAGTGGGTCGAGCAAGACACGGCGCACGCTCGCAATGCCGCGGATCTCGCCATCGAACATCTCCGCGACAGCCTGAATGCCGGCCGCACGGACGTGCTCGATGAGCTCGGCTGGACGCAGGATCAGGCCCGCGCCTTTCTCGAGCGCTGGGAGGCGATGCGGCGGCTGGCCGAAAGCGGCGACCCGCAGAAGCGCGGCGAGTTCGAGCAGGCCGTGCGCAGCCTCGGCCTGCGGCCCGGCGGTGTCCGCACCTCGCGCGGCGCGCCCGCCGACGCGAAGGGTGGGCAGGCCGAGGGCCGGCGTGGCCGGCCGCCGGCGGCCTATCGCGAGCAGGTCGAGGCCTACCTCCGCGGCACGGGGGGCGGATGAGCGACGCCTTCGAAGGACCCCGCTACCTCGTGACCTTCGGGCCGAAGCGGGTGCCGCACTGCTTCACCGACGTGCTCATCCTCGGGGGCGGTCTCGCCGGCCTGCGGGCCGCGCTCGGCGTCGATCCGCGGCTGTCGGTCACCGTGGTGACGAAAGATGACCTCCACGGCTCGTCGAGCCAGTGGGCCCAGGGCGGGATCGCCGGCGTCGTCGATCCGGAGGATCGCTTCGACAACCACGTCGCCGACACGCTGACTGCCGGCGGCGGCCTGTGCCACGAGGAGGTCGTCGATGCCGTCGTCCGCGAGGCGCCCACGCGGATCGCGGAGCTCATCTCCTGGGGCACGCGGTTCGATGCGGCCAACGGCACGCTCGCGCTCGGCCGCGAGGGAGGTCACAGCCACCACCGCATCGTCCACGCCCTGGGTGACGCGACGGGTCGCGAGGTCATGCGGGCGGTCATCGAACGCACGCGGACGCTCGAAAACCTGTCGGTCTGGCCCGACACCTTCACGATCGACCTCGTCACCGACGACTCGGGCTGCCGCGGGGCGATCGTGTGGAACCCCGCCCACGGCAAGACGATCGTTTGGGCGCGGCGCACGATCCTGGCGACGGGGGGAGCCGGGCAGCTCTATCGTGAGACGACGAACCCGCCGGGTGCCAGCGGCGATGGGATGGCCCTCGCCTGGCGTGCCGGCGCCGCACTCCGCGACATGGAGTTCATGCAGTTCCATCCCACCGTGCTCTACATCGCCGGCGGTGCGCGGAGCCTGATCACCGAGGCCGTGCGTGGCGCCGGCGCCCGGCTCGTCGATCGCGAGGGGCACCGCTTCATGCCCGAGTTCGATCCGCGGGCCGAACTCGCGCCGCGCGACATCGTCTCCCGCGCGATCACGGTGGTGATGCACCGCACGCACCATGCGAACGTCTACCTCGACCTCTCCCACCTCGACGCCGACACGGTCCGGGCGCGGTTCCCCGGCATGGCCGAAATCTGCGGCAAGTTCGGCCTCGACCTGGCACGCGACCGGATTCCGGTGCGGCCCGGCGCGCATTACATGATCGGCGGCGTCACGGTGGACGACGCGGGCCGCACGAGCGTGCCGGGGCTGTTCGCCGCCGGCGAGGTGACCTCCAGCGGCTTGCACGGCGCGAACCGTCTGGCCAGCAACAGCCTGCTCGAGGGGCTCGTGTACGGGGCGCGGGTGGGAGCGGTCGTATCGGAGGAGGTGCTGGCGGCGGGAGCGGACGACGAGGACTTTCGCGTGCCGGCGCTGGCGAACCCGCGTGCGGCCCGGTCCGACATCGGCGCCGGCACGCTCGACCTCGCCGACATCCGCAACTCGCTCCAGTCGCTCATGTGGCGGCAGGTGGGCGTGGAGCGGACGGGCGCGGCCCTCGGCGAGGCGCTCGGCACGGTCGAGGGCTGGTGCCGCTACGTGCTGCCGCGGCAGTTCGCCGACCCGCAGGGCTGGCAGCTGCAGAACATGCTCGAGGTCGCCCGGCTCATGATCCGCGCGGCGATCGAGCGCCGAGAAACCCGGGGCGTCCACTTCCGATCCGACCACCCCGGCCCGCACGAGGAATGGCGGGCCCACATCGCGTGGCGGAGGGGACGCTCCGGCCCGTGGCTGGAGCCGCTGCCGCGACCCACCGCGGCCCGCGACTGACGGCCGGGATTGCCCGGATCCACCGGTCTGGAAACAATACCTGCGTCACGACGCACCGAGGCGACGGGATCCGCGATGAACCAGAGCACGAAGGCGACCGGCCCGGCAATGATCGAGGCCGACGGTCTGACGAAGTTCTACGGAGATTTCATCGCCATTCGCGATGTCTCCTTCCAGGTGCCTCGGGGCGAAATCGTGGCCTTCCTGGGCCCCAACGGCGCCGGGAAGAGCACCACGATGAAAATCCTCACTGGCTACCTCGCCCCATCGGCGGGAACGGCCCGGATCGCAGGCCATGACATGGCCACCGACCGTCTCGCCGGCGCTGCACGACTGGGGTACCTGCCCGAAAACGGCCCGCTCTACCCCGACATGACCCCGCGTGGCCTGCTCGAATTCTTCGCCGACGCCCGCGGGCTCTCCGGAGCGCGGCGGCGGGAGCGGATCGAGGCGGTCGTGAAGCAGTGCGAACTCGGCAGCGTCATCGGCAAGGCGATCGGCAAGCTCTCGAAGGGCTACCGGCAGCGGGTGGGGATGGCCCAGGTGCTGCTGCACGAGCCCGACGTGTTGATCCTCGACGAGCCGACCAGCGGCCTCGATCCCAACCAGATTCGCGAGGTTCGCGAGACGATCCGGCGACTGGGCCAGAGCAAGACGATCCTGCTTTCGACCCACATCCTCCAGGAGGTCGAGGCCCTGGCCGACCGAGTGATCCTCATCTCGGAGGGCCGCCTGCGGTTCGACGGTACGCCCGCCGAACTGCGGCGCGACGGCCGGCCGCTCGATGAACGGTTCCACGAGCTCACGCGTTCGGCGTGAACTCCCGCCACGGCGGCTCGACCGGCCGCCGCACCCGCCCCTGTCCCGCCCCTATCCCGCCACACTACCGACCGCAGGACCGAGACCATGAAGTGGCACGTGCTCGACGCCGTCTTCAAGCGGAATTTCACCGCCTACTTTTCCAATCCGACCGGCTACGTCTTCATCTGCGTGTTCGTGCTGCTCGGATCGCTGGCCGCGTTCTGGCCCCCGGAGTTCTTCAACTCCAATCTCGCCAATCTCGACCAGCTCAATCGGCACCTGCCGTTCATCCTCCTCGTGTTCGTGCCGGCGATCACGATGAGCGTGTGGGCCGACGAGCGCCGCCAAGGCACTGACGAGTTGCTGCTGACGATTCCCGCCAGCGACTGGGAGGTGGTGTTCGGCAAGTATCTGGCCGCGGTCGGCATCTTCACGGTGGCGCTGGTCTTCTCCTGTCTCTGCAACCTGGTGATCCTGCTCTGCTGGGGCACGCCCGACGCCGGCTTGTTTCTCACGAATTACCTCGGCTACTGGTTCACTGGCCTCGCGATGCTGGCCGTGGGGATGGTGGCCAGCTTCCTGACGAGCAACCTCACGGTGGGCTTCATCCTCGGCGTGCTCTTCAACGCCCCCTTGGCCCTCGCCGATCGGGCGAGCACCGTGATGGGGCCGCGGCTCGCGGAGCGGGTGCGGGGCTGGAGCCTGGCCGAGCAATTCTCGGATTTCGGCCGCGGCGTCGTGAGTCTGCCGGCGATCGTCTACTTCCTGGGCATCGTCGCGGCGTGTCTCTACCTGGCGATGGTGCTCATCGGCCGGCGGCATTGGGCCGGCCGCCGCGATGGGGCGGCCCCGGGGCTGCACTATCTGGCGCGGGCCGGCGGGCTCGCCGCGGCCGCGGCGGGGCTCGTGCTGCTCTGCCAGGCCTTCGACCAACGGCTCGGGCTGCGGGCCGACCTTTCGGCCGAGCGGATCAGCTCGCTGGCTCCCGACACGAAGCGGCTGCTGGCCAAGCTCGATCCGAAGCGTCCCATCGAGATCAAGGCCTACGTCAGTCCGACGGTGCCGGAGGACTACGTCCAGACCCGGCTCAACCTTCTCAACACGCTGCGGCAGTTTCAGCGGCTCGGCGGCGGCAAGGTGCGTGTGGAGGTGATCCCCACCGAGCCCAAGACCGAGGCCGCGGCGGTGGCCGCCCAACAGTTCGGCATCGAGCCACAGACGGTGCTCGCGCGGGTCCGTGGCGCCTACCGCGACGAGGAGATCTTCCTCGGCTGCGGATTCACCAGCGGCCTGGAGAAGGTGGTGGTGCCGTTCTTCGACCGTGGCACGCCGGTCGAATACGAGCTGATCCGTTCCGTCTGCACCGCCGCAGAGCAGAAGCGAAAGCGGCTCGGGGTGCTCTCCACCGACGCCGATCTCTTCGGCGGATTCGACATGATGAGCGGCCAGTCGCGGCCCCGGCAGCCGATCCTCGAGGAACTCGAGAAGCAATATGACGTGGTGCAGGTCGATGCCTCGGCGCCGATCACCGAGACCTTCGACGTGCTGCTCGCCGTGCAGCCGTCCACGCTGGGGCCGGAGCAGATGGCCAACTTCGTGGCCGCCGTGGAGGCGGGCCAACCGGTGGCCGTGTTCGAGGATCCGCTGCCGGTGCTGATGACCAACGTGCCGGGCACCGGCCAGCCCCGCCGCAGCCCGATGGGGCCGATGGCCATGTTCGGGCAGCAGGGCCAGCCCAAGGGCGATCTCGGCCTCCTGTGGAGGGCCCTCGGGGTGAGGCTGTCGGCCAAGGCCGCGGCGCTCGGCGGCATGGGGGCCAGCCCCTTCGTCGTCTCCCAGGACTACAACCCGCACCTGAAACTCGAGCTGCCTGCCGAGTTCGTGTTCATCGATGCGAGTCTCGAGGCCGAGACAGCCAAGGAATCGCCCCCCGGCTTCAACCAGCAGGAACGGATCACCTCCGGCCTGCAGGAGGTGCTGTTTCCGTTTCCCGGCGGGATCGTCCGCGAGGACGGCGTCGACGTGACGTTCACGCCGTTGGTGCGGACGGCCGCCCAGCGGACCGGCACGATCGAGGTGGATCAGGTGATGAACAACCGTGGCGACATGCGGCAGTTGCGGCTCTTCGAGCGGCCCGCCGACGAGTCGCTCGTGCTGGCCGTGCTCGTGGGGCGGTCGGCGAAGCCGGCCGTGGCGGCGGACGACCAGCCCGCAGATGCGGCGGCCGATGCCGCCGCAAAGCCCGCGGCCGGGAAGCCGATCCGGGCCGTGGTCGTGGCCGACATCGACCTGCTCGACGGGCGGATCTTCGGCCTGCGGAGCCGGCCCGACGAGGTCTTCGGGCTCGACTTCGACAACGTGGAGTTCGCCCTCAACGTGCTCGACGGCCTCGCCGGCGACGAGCGGTTCGTCGACATCCGCAAACGGAAGCCCAAGCACCGCACGCTCGAGCGGATCGAGGATGCCGTGGCCGAGTCACGGAAGCAGGCCGACGGCGAACGCCAGAAGTTCATCGCCCAGTTCGACGAGGCCGAGCGCGAGGCCAACGCCGCCATGCAGAAGGAAGTGGGTGAGTTCGAGCAGAAGATCCGTGAACTGGAGTCCCAGGGCGATGCCGACCCGCAGGCGGCGATGCAGGCCGTCCAGCAGTTGGCCAGCCGGCAGCGGCTCGCGCAGCGGAGGCTCGACACCAAGATCGAGGCCCTGAAGCGGAAGCGTGACGTGGAGGTCGACGCCGTCGAGCGGCGGCTCGAGGCCCAGATTCGCCGCGAGCAGGACTGGCAGAAGTGGCTGGCGGTGCTCCTGCCGCCCATTCCGCCCCTGGTCGTGGCGTTCTTCGTCTTCTTCCGACGTCGCGCCCAGGAGCGGGAGGGCGTGTCTCGGTCCAGGCTCAGGTGAGAGGGAGGATTGCATGGCGGAGGCGAGGGACGGGTCACACGATCGGCACGGTGGAACGGCATCCATGAGGGGCCGCACGCTGGCGTTCGTCGGCACCGGCGCGGCACTGCTCGTGGCGGGCTGGCTCGCGCAGCCGCGGTTCGCGCCAGCGACGGTCCGACCGGAAGCCGAGCGGGTGTTGTTTCCGGAACTCTCCGACGCCGCGAAGGCCGCGAGCCTGGAGATCCTCTCGTTCGACGACGAACTTGCCACCCTGACTCCCTTCAAGGTGGCGCAGGCCGGGGGCGTGTGGGTGCTGCCGGCGCACGAAAACTACCCGGCGGACGCCAAGGATCAACTCGCCGCCGCCGCGACGGAACTCGTCGATCTCAAGGCGATCGCGATCGAGAGTAACTCGCCCGGCGACCACGAGATCTTCGGTGTCATCGAGCCCGACGCCGAGAAGATCAAGGTCGGCATGACCGGCGTGGGCCGGCTCGTGGAGATCCGTGACACAGCGGGCAACCGGCTCGCCCGGCTCGTGATCGGCAAGGAGGCCAAGCGGTCGGCGACGGCGGCTCCGGAGGGCGGACGGACGCTCCGCTACGTGCGGAAGGCGGGACAGGATCCGGTGTATCTCGTGGAGATCGATACCACGAAGTTCACGACGAAATTCGACGACTGGATCGAGAAGGACCTGCTCAAGCTCTCTCCCTGGGACGTCCGTCGCGTCGTGATCGACGACTCGGCGTGCACCTTCGGGATCGACGAGGCGAGCGGCCGACCATCGGTATCACAGGAGCGGCGGGGGCTGTACGAACTGTCGTATGACGACAAGACCGCCGCGTGGTCGGCCGTCCGGCTCGAGGGCTTCGACAAGGCCAACAAGCCGAAGGACGCGCCGCTGGCCGCCGACGAGGAGCTCGCAAGCGGCAGGCTCAACGATCTCCGCAACGCCCTCGGGGACCTCAAGATCGTGGACGTGGCCCGCAAGCCGGCGGGCTTGAGCGGTGAATTACGGGCCGAAACGAAGTTCACCGAGGATCGCGAGGCGGTGATGTCGCTCGCCCAGCGGGGCTTCTATCCCTTCGCTTCGGGCGACATCCTGTCGAGCAACGGCGAGACCGTGGTGGGCATGAGGGACGGCGTCGAGTATCTGCTGCGCTTCGGCAACGGCACGACCGTGACCGGCGGCGACGAGCCGGCGACGGACGCCGCGGGCCAAAAGTCGGAGGATGCGCAGCCCGACGCCGAGGTCAACGGGCGCTATCTCTTCGTGATGGCACGCTTCAACGAATCGCTCTTGGAGAAGCCCACGCTCGAGCCGGTGCCCGAGGCTCCGGCGGAGGAGTCCAAGGCCGAGAAGCCCACGGCGGGTGACACCAAGGCCACCGATGCCGCGGCGGAACTGGCCAAGGCCGATGCGGCCGAGGCCACGGCGCAGGCCGCCGTCGAGGAGCGCCGTCGCGTGGAACGGGAGAACCGGCGCAAGCAGGAGGAATACGACGAGAAGGTGAAGGCCGCCCACAAGCGGGTCAGGGAACTCAACGGCCGATTCGCGGATTGGTATTACGTCGTGTCCGACGCGGAATATGCAAAGATCCATCTGGATCGGACGGGCGTGGTGCAGCGGAAGCAGGCCTCGGACGCGACCCCGAAATAGGACGGCGGCTCGCCTGCGCATGTCAGACATCCTCACCTCGCCGCGGCAGTCTCGTTTCGGCCGCGCCGTGGGGTTCCGGCTGGCCGGGATCGGCAGCCACGTGCCGGCGACGGTCGTCACCAACGCCGACCTTGCCCGGCTGGGCTGCGACCCCGAGTGGATCGTGGCCCGCTCGGGCATCCGCGAGCGGCGGCACGCCGCCGCGGGAGTCGCGACGAGCGACCTCGCCGCGGCCGCGGGGACGGCTGCCATCGTCGCGTCGGGTCGCAGGACCGCCGACGTCGATCTGCTCGTGCTCGGGACGTTCACGCCCGACACCTGCATTCCGTCCACCGCCTGTGTCGTGCAGGAACGGCTCGGCCTCGACGCGCCGGCGATGGACGTGACGGCGGCCTGCGCCGGCTTCGCCTATGCGCTGGTCACCGCAGCGCAGTTCATCGTCGCCGGCTCGAGCCGGCTGGCACTCGTCGTGGGAGCCGATACCAACTCCCGTGTCGTCGACCCCGAGGACGTCAAAACGTGGCCGCTGTTCGGTGACGGCGCCGGCGCCGTGCTGCTCGAGGCCGTGGAGGCGGGGGAGCGGACGGAACGGGGGTTGCTCGCGTTCTCGCTCGGCTCCGACGGCCGGGGCGCGGAACTGCTCGTGTGTCCGATGAGCGGCTCGCGTCGGCCGGTCTCCGTGGAAGGCATCGCCCGCCGCGAGCAGTTCATGCAGATGGACGGCCGCGCGGTCTTCAAGTGGGCGATCCGTGTCGCGGAGGAGAACATCCGCCGGGTCGTGGAGCGCTCGGGTGTGCCGCTCGAGCACGTCGATCTGTTCGTGCTGCACCAGGCCAACGCCCGGATCATCGAAGGGGTCCGCGAGGCTCTCGGACTGCCGGCCGACAAGGTGTTCATGAATCTCGACCGCTACGGCAACACGTCGTCGGGCTCGATCCCCCTGGCGCTGGACGAGGCCTGGGCGACCGGCCGGATCGGGCCGGAGAGCACGGTCGTGGTGTGTGGGTTCGGCGGCGGCCTCGCGTGGGGCAGCGCCGTCTGGAGGCTGTGATGTCCGGCCGCGTGCACTCTTCGCCCGAGCCGGCAGGCGGGCGGCACACGTTTCGTCGTCGAGGGCCGTGGCGGCCCGCGCGGAGGAATTGGCACCGTCCCGGCGCCGGCGGAGGCTCGTTTCAAACGGAGGGCGAATGGCAATGACAGGCGTGAAGAATCTTCCGGCGCGGCAGGACGTGCCCGTCGGTGACACGTGGGACCTGTCCACGCTCTGTGTGTCGGATGCGGCCTGGGATGAGGCGCTCGTGACCTGGGAAGACCGGATTGCGCAGTTCGCTCCCTATGCCGGCACGTTGGGCAGCTCGGCAGAGCGGCTGGCCGAGTGCCTCGAGCACGAGCTCGCCTTCGATCGGGAGGCGGACCGGATCGGCACCTACGCCAGCCTGCGGTCCAGCGAGGACCTGGGGGCCGCGGAAGCCCAGCGGATGGTGGGTCGCTTCCAGCACGTTGCCACACGCGCCGCCGAGGCGACGAGTTTCATCCGTCCGGAAATCCTCGCCATCCCGCCCGACAGGCTGGCGGCCTGGATGGAGCTTCCTGTGCTCGCCCCGTACCGGCTGCTGCTGGAGCGGCTCGTGCGGACGCGGCCCCACGTGCTCTCCGAAGGCGAGGAGAAGCTGCTGGCGATGCAGGGCACCTTCGCCGGCACGGCCGCGAAGGCCTTCCGGCAGCTCACCGACGCCGATCTGAAGTTCGGGACGGTCACGAACGGCAAGGGGGAGCAGGTCGAACTGTCCAATGCCACGTTCACGACGCTCCTGCACGACACGGTTCCGACCGTCCGCCGCACGGCGTTCCACCAGTTCTACGCGCAGTACAAGGCCCACGCGAACACGCTCGCTGCCACGCTCTCGGGCTCCAACGAGCGCGACATCTACGACGCCCGCGTGCGGAAGCATCCCACGGCGGTGGCCGCGGCGCTGTTCGCCGACAACGTGCCGCTGGCCGTGTACGACCAGCTGATCGCGGCGGTGCGGGCCCACCTGCCGGCGGTTCACCGCTACTACGCGCTGCGGAAGCGGGTGCTGAAACTCGACGAGATTCACCACTACGACACCTACGTCCCGCTGGTGCCCGAGCTCGAGCAGCGGCACACCTGGGACGAGGCGGTGGCGGTGATCATGGAGTCGCTCGCGCCGCTCGGAAAGGACTATTGCACGCGGCTGGAGAAGGGCCTGCGGGGCCGCTGGTGCGACCGCTACCCCAACGTCGGCAAGCGGTCGGGGGCCTTCAGTTCGGGGACATACGACTCCGACCCCTACATCCTCATGAACTTTCAGCCCGAGATCATCGAGCATGTGTTCACGCTGGCTCACGAGGCGGGCCACTCGATGCACACGCGATACTCGGCGGAGTCCCAGCCCTTCCAGTACGCCGGCTACACGATCTTCGTGGCCGAGGTCGCGAGCACGTTCAACGAGCAGCTCCTCACGCGGTTGCTCCTCCAGCGGGCGCGGACGAAGCAGGAGCGGGCGGCGATCCTGGCCCGGGAGATCGACTCGATCCGGGCCACGATCGTGCGGCAGACGATGTTCGCGGAGTTCGAGCGGAAGAGCCATGCGTCGGCCGAGGCGGGCGAACCGCTGACCCTGGATCGCATCCGGGGCCTGTACCGCGAACTGCTCGACGCCTACTTCGGCCCGGAGTTTTCCCTCGACGACGAGCTCGAACTCGAGTGCCTGCGGATTCCGCACTTCTACAACGCCTTCTACGTCTACAAGTACGCGACGGGCTTGTCTGCGGCGATCACGCTCGCGAAGCGGGTGGCCGAGGGCGTTCCTGGCGCGCTCGACGCCTACCTCGGCTTCCTCCGGGGAGGCTCGTCGAAGTGGCCGCTCGACCTCCTCCGCGACGCCGGCGTGGATCTCGAGAAGCCGGAGCCCGTCGCCACCGCGCTCACCCGCTTCGGCGAGCTCGTCGACGAACTGAATGCGCTTCTGTAGCGTGTGGAGAGGCATCGCATTGGCAGGCCCGAGCCTGCCTCGTTCGTATCGGGCAAGGCGTTTGGGGATGCCCGTGCCGTCGAGCCGGCGTTGCTGGCCGAGCGGAGCACGGATTGCGAAGCGCGGGCAGCATCGAGTGAGCGAAGGGCACGACGCCCATCCTGCTCGGCACGAGATGTGCGCACTGAAAGCCAGGCAATCCAGACAAACTGAGCCGAGTTGCGCGCTGGTCGATGGGGCGTTATCGTGCGCGCATGGCCGGACCGCCGAAGCGTGAGATCCGCGATCAGGACGTGCAGGGACTGAAGTGCCTGCGGAAGATCCGGCCGCTGCTGTCGCGACTGCGGAAGGTGGGCACGGAACGCGACCGAGCCGGCAATCGCCGGCTGTTCACGGATCAGTACTGCTCACTGATCCTGCTGTCGCTGTTCAGCCCGGCGATCGAGAGCCTGCGCGACCTCCAGCGTGCCTGCGCGCTCGACACGGTTCGCAAACGGCTGGGCGTCAGCCGGGTGTCGTTGGGTTCGCTCTCGGAGTCGGTGGCGATCTTCGACCCCGCGCCACTCAAGGAGATCGCGGCGGAACTCGGCCACAGGATCCGGAGCGTGCGGCCGGCGTGACCAGCGACGAGATCGTCGACATGGGCTGGAAGTCGCGACACCGCACATTCGCCGACCATCCGATGCGGCTCATTCGTATTGCCGTCAAGCCACATGCAGGCTGCCGGAATATGCGCGGGCCGACATGTGACGGCGTACTCCGACTGGTTACGAACCGACTCGACCTGCCTGCCGAACTCATCGCGGAGATCGATCGGCTGCGGTGGTTGATCGAGATGTTCTTTCGCACGTTCAAGCAGTTGCTCGGTTGCAAGCACCTGTTCTCCGACAAGCACAACGGCGTGGAGATCCAGGCGTACTGCGGGATGATCGTCTGCATGCTGATCCTGATCGACACGGGAGAGAAGCCGAACCGGGCGATGTACCAGATGGTCTGGTGCTACCTCATCGGCCGCGCCAGCCTCGAGGAACTCGAGGCCTTCATCAGAACACGAAGGTAGTCCGCGACGGCGACGCCACGGCCTTATCGGCAGGTGGGGTTCGCTGCTGCGCGGTTGCGGGAGGAACTCAGCGAGGGGTTGCCCGTGCCGTCGAGCCGGCGTTGGCAGCCAGCGCAGGCAGGATGCCGGAGTGCAGCTGCCATCGAGTGAACGGAGCCCAGGACGGGCGCAGTGAACGTCCGGGCGAGACGGCATGGGCAGCCCCGACGCCGTTTGCCCGCGTTGACGCGCGTGGATCACGAGTGAACGGCCTCAGCGGCGTCACGCGGCGGCAGCTCGTCACCCGCCGCGGGCGAGCTCGACGAGCGGCCTCACCATGGAGCCCGTCCCGCCGCCGTCGGTCCACGGCCGCGGCTTCTCGGCGAATGCCGGGCCGGCGATGTCGACGTGGGTCCAGGGGATGCCGCCGACGAACCGCTCCAAAAACTTCGCGGCCGTGATGGCTCCGCCCCAGCGGCCGTCGCCCACGTTCTTGATGTCGGCCACGTCGCTGGCGATCTGCTCGTCGTACTCGGGATACATCGGCAATTGCCAGACTGGCTCGCCCACCGCACGGGCCGCCGCCGCGACCCGGTCGCACCACGGCTGGTCGTTCGAAAACAGGCCCGCCACGTCGTGGCCGAGCGCCACCATGCAGGCGCCGGTGAGCGTGGCCACGTCCACGATCCGGCCCGGCTTCATGCCCCGGACGACGTCGAGCACGTCGGCGAGCACGATCCGCCCCTCGGCGTCGGTGTTGTGGACCTCGATCGTCGTGCCACTCCGCGCCGTGATCACGTCGCCGAGCTTGTAGGCGGCCGGGCCGGTCATGTTCTCGACGAGACCGATCGCGGCCACCACGTCGACGGGCAGCTTCAGCGCCGCGATCGTGGCGATCGCGCCGAGCACGGCGGCTCCACCGGACATGTCCATCTTCATCGTGAGCATCGAATCCGAGGGCTTGAGCGAGAGGCCGCCGGAGTCGAAGGTGACGCCCTTGCCGACGAGGGCGAGGGCCGGTAGCGCGTCGGCTGCGCGGCCCGTCGTTCCACGGTGCCGCAGGATCACGAGCCGCGGCGGGCGGGCACTCCCGCGGCCCACCGCAAGGATCGCGTGGCAGCGTTCCCGGGCGAGCCGGTTCTCGTCCCAGATGTCGATTTCGAGACCCGTGCGGCCCGCGATGGTGGCGGCCTCGTCGGCGAACGATGCAGGATACAGGTCGTCGGGGGAGGTGTTGACGAGCCGCCGGGCGAGGTTGACCCCCGCGGCGATCGCGGCACCGCTGCCGACCGAGCCGGCTGCCACGCCCGTCCATATGGTCGTGCCGAAGGGGGTGCGCTTGGCCTCGGCACGGTAGAGATCCTGGCCCACCATGCCGACGGCGGCACCCGCGACGGCCTGCTCGACCTGCGAGGGCGTCCACCAAGTCTCGCCGGCGAACACCACCTGCGCCCGGGGGCGTCCCGCGAGGAGCCGCGCCGCGGCGGCCGCCGCCCGGTGCACCACGCCGCCGTCCACCGCCTCGCGCTTCCCGAGGCCCGCGATCAGGATCTGTGGCGCAGCGACACCGGGTGCCGCGAGCACCGAGACGCAGTCATACCGCCTGCCGGTGAGTTCGCCCGCCGCGGCGAGCCGGGCGAGCAGGCCGCCCGTCGCCCGGTCGACCTCTGCCGCCACGCCGGATCCGACGCCCCCTTCCGTGAGGAACACGACGAGCGCGTCGGCGGGAATGCCGGTGGGCGCGGCGCCGATCTCGGCCCGGATGCCGGCGGTTTCGGCGCTGCGCTGGCGGGTGAACTCGAGGGGCATGGATGGGAAGCCTCCGGAGGGGTGATGCTCGGTCACCGTTGTAGCGATTCCGCGTGCGGCCGACAGGCCGGCGCGATCCACGGCGCCGAAACGGTCAGCAGCACCGGCAGGACGACGAGGTTGCCGACGAGCCCACCGGCCATGGTCAGGGCGGAAAGCCAGCCGAACGACACGGTGGGCATGAAGCCGCTGGTCGTCAGTGCGAGAAAGCCCACGCACAAGGCGAGGGTGGAAAACACCATCGCGCGGCCCGCGGTCTGGTGGGCGGTGCCCAGGGCGGCGTCGAGCGAGCGGCCCTCCGCGAGCCGGCGGCGGAACGCCACGATGTAGTGGATCGAACTGTCGACCGACAGTCCCATCGAGACGGCCGCGATCATCGCCGTCCCCATGTTGACCTGGATGCCGGCCCAGCCGAGCAGGCCGAGCACGACGAAGATCGGCAGGCCGTTGGGCACCAGCGCGATCGCGGCGACGAGCAGGCTGCGGAAGGCGACCGCGAGCAGGAGGAAGATCCCGACCGCCGCGATGAGGAACGTGAGCCACTGGTCCGCGAGCAGGCGGTGGACGAGTTGCGCGAGCAGGACGAAGAACCCGGTCACCTCCCCGCCGGCGCGGCCCGCGGCCGCCGGATACTCCGCGGCGACGATCCGCCGAACCTGACCGATGATCGCATCCTTGGCCGCGGCGGGCTGCCGCTCGCGGGCGCGGAGCATCACCCGCAGCCAGGTCGAGCCGTCCTGCGGATCCCGGCCGACGAGCCCGCCGGTGATGTGAGGCAGGGCCGCCCGCAGCGACGCGAGCAGGGCGGTCACCCGCCGATCGTCGCCCACCAGCGCGCCGAGCGGCCCGAGCGGCGGGGCGGCATCGAGCACATCGGCGAGACAGAGCACCTTCGTGAGGCCGGGCGTCTGGCGGCCATCCGCGTCGGTGACCACGACCTCCCGCCGCAGCCGATCCGCGAGCCGCTCGAGCGCCGCGATCTGGGCCGCGTCGACCGGATCCCGTGCGGGCACGAGCACGTCCCACACGCCCGCGCCCCCGAGCCGCGACTCGACGAGATCGTAGGCGGCGACCGTCGGACTGCCGGGACGGAAGTTGCGCGTGAAGTCGGTCTCGACCGTGAGCCAGCGCATGCCCGCGGTGGCGATGGCGGCCGCCGTCGCGGACGCGAGGAGAATCGGAAGCGGGTGTCGGACGATCCGGGCGACGAGCCGGTCGAGCGCCGCCTCGAGCGCGCCTTCGCCCCAGGCCATCCGCGGATCGGTGTCGAATCGGCCCGCGAGCGCGAGGCAGGGCAGGGCGAGGCCCGCAGCCACGAGCACCATCACCGCGCCCGTCGCCGTCATGACGCCGAAGTCGTGCACCGGCCCCACGTCGCTGGCCAGCAGCGAGCCGAAGCCGACGACATCGGTGGCGATCGCGCCGACCACCGGCCAGAAGAGGATCGCGATCGATTCGCGGAGCGCGGCGGCGGGTTCGAGGCCCAGCGATCGCTGCCGGCGAAACTCCACGATCACGTGGGTCACGGTGCCGATGCCGACCACCGTGATCATCGCGGAGAGCATGGTCGACACCATCGTCAGCTTGAGGCCCGCCAGGGCCAGCGCACCGCGGGTCGACCACAGGGCGAGGAGCACCACGGCCAGCGGCACGACGAGCCAGCGGATGCTGCGAAACGAGGCGAGCAGCACGCCACCGGCCAACAGGCCGCTGGCGATGCCCAGCAGGTTGCCGTCCCGCTCCAGCATCGCGAAGCCGTCGCGGAGCATGGCCGGTTCGCCGGCCAGGGTGCCGGCGGGCAGGTCCGCCATCCGTGTCCGCAGCGCGTCGATCGTGCCGGCGCGGGAGACGGCGCGCTGGCGCTGGGTGACGACTCCTGCGGGCGGTGGCTCGAGCACGCAGGCGACGCCCGCGGTGCGGTGATCGGCGCCGACGACGTAGCCCTCCAGGAGGCCCACGAGGGTCCGCGCCCAGTTGCCGGTGGCCGGTGAGTCGAGATCGACGATCGCCGTGCCCAGGGGCGTGCTGGCGAGGCTCGTCGTCGAGGCCACGCCCGGCACCTCGGCCAGTTCCGCAGCCAGCGCCCGCAGCCGCATGGCGCCGGCCGGCGTGAACAGGTCGGGATCGTCGTAGGCCGCCAGCACGACCTCGGTCGACCCGAACAGCCGCGCCATCCGTGCGTAGGGCACCAGGGCCGGATCGGAGCGGTCGAACATCGCGTCGATCGAGCGCGAGAATTCCAGGTGTCGCGACCGTTCGACGGAGACCACGGCCAGCCCGATGCCCGCGAGTGCGAGCAGCACGCGGCGGGCCACGAGCCAGCCGGCGACCCGGTCGGCGACGCGGCGCATGCGAGGGGTTCCGGACGACGGGGGAAGAGGCGGCGGTGGCGGCGGCCGGCTCCGCGGCATGGTGGGCTGGCTGGGCAGCCGGAAGGGACGCAGTTTACCGAGCCTGCCGGAAGCGCGGCCACCGCGGAGCCTTGATTCGTTTTCGGCCGCATTTCTATAGTCCCGCGATTTTTCAGCCCCGCTTCCCGCCCCCGCGAGGAACCCGAGTGTTCCAGCGCGATCGGACCACTTCCACCGACAAGAGCCGCTGGCGCGCCGCCTCGCCGCCACCGGTCCGCGCCGCGCTCGTGATCGTGTGGTGTCTCGTTGCCGCCGCGCGCGCCGGGGCGCCGCCGGAATTCGTCGTGCCCGGCGCGAGCGCGGGATCACTCGCTGCGTTGCCGGCGCGCGGTCTCGCCGCGGCCATCGCCGAGGCCGGCAGGATCGAGGTGCCGGCGGCCGATCCGCGGCAGACGCTCGTCGTCCGTGCCACCCAGGCGTCGCGGTGGACCGAGGGTTCCTACGACGTCTGGCACCTCACGGGCGGTGTCACGATCCGGCAGGGAGCGACGGAGGCCACGGCGCACGAGGCGGTCGTATGGATCGATCGGGCCGGCGATCCCGAAGCCGGCGCCGATTCACCCCGGCCGCGAAGCATGCTGGCCCGGCTGGCGGGTGACGTGAAGGTGCGGACGCGCGACGAGACGACCGCGACGGTCCGTGGCCCGACGTGGGCCGGTCGCTTCTGGGCGCTCGACGAACCGACACTCGACTTCGCCAGCGTCACGGACGGCGCCGGCGCGCCGCCGCGCTACGAGCGGCCGGTCGACGCCGCCGGCACGAGCCCGGTCGCCGAGCCGCACGGCGTCGACGGCGTCGAGCAGGCGCAGTTCAGTGAGTTCGGTGCGCCGGCCGTGCCTCAGGTGACGCCTGCCGCGCCGCCCGCCCGTCGGCTTCGCGCGTTCCCGCGGTCGAGCACGCCGCTGGCCGTCCGCTGGTTCCCCAGCCCGTCGGGCACCGAGTGGATCGCCGTGATCACCTCCGGCGTGAACCTCGTCGTCGACGGCGTCGACCCCGCCGGGCCGCTCGACGTCTCCGCCGACCGGCTCGTCATCTGGACCCGCGGCCAGGCCCAGCCCGACCTCGGCGGCAGCGCCACGCAGGCCGCTGACGTGCCGCTCGAACTCTACATGGAAGGCAACGTGATCTTCCGGCAGGGGCAGCGGGTGGTCGAGGCGGCGAACATGTTCTACGACGTGCCGCGATCGAGCGGCGTGATCACCGGGGCCACCGTGCTCACGCCGGTCGACAACTACTCGGGTGCCGTCCGCCTCCGGGCCGACGTGCTCCGCCAGGTGGACCGCAGCCGTTTCGTCGCCCAGCGCACCGGCCTCACGTCGAGCCGCCTCGGCGTGCCGTCGTGGGAGTTTCGCTCGCGCGAGCTCCAGTTCACCGACGAGCAGGTGCCGATCCCAGGCTCCGACGGCCGGCCCGTCGTCGATCCTGCCACCGGCGAGCCGCAGGTCGAACACCAGACGTTCATCACCAGCCGGGGCAACACCGTGACGGTCGGAGGCGTGCCCGTGCTGTGGTGGCCCGTGCTCGCCACCGACGCCCGCAAGCCCACCTTCTACATCAACAATGCGCAGGTGAAGAACGACCAAATCTTCGGCACGCAGTTGCTGACGAGCTGGGATGCCTTCCAGGTCTTCGGCTGGCGACAGCCGCCGGCCGGTGTCGATTGGGATTTCGACGTCGATTACCTGAGCCTCCGCGGACCCGGCGGCGGGACGTCGCTGCTCTACAATCGGCCCGACTTCCTCTGGCTGGGCACGCCGGCCAGCGGCGACCTCGACGCCTGGTTCGTCGGCGATGTGGGACGCGACAACCTCGGCCTCTATCGCCGGGATTTCACCTACCCGGGCTTTCCGAGCCGCACGTTCCGCGGGCGGTCGTTCTGGCGACACCGGCAGGATCTCGGAGGCGGCTGGCAGGCCCGCGGCACCGCCGGCTGGATCAGCGACATGAATTTTCTCGAGGAATACTACGAGGCGGAATGGGAGGAGGGCTACGAGCAGCGGACGTGGCTCGACCTGCGGCGGCCGATCGAGAACCGGGAGTTGCGGCTGCTGTCGAGCGTCCGCCTCGATCCCTTCTTCACGCAGACCGAGTGGTGGCCGCGGCTCGATCATTATTTCCTCGGTCAACCGCTCCTGGGCGACGCCGTCACGTGGTACGAGCATTCGGGGCTCGCCTACGCCCGCCAGAATCTCCCGCAGACTCCCACCGTCGGGCAGGGCCTGAACATCTGGACGACGCTGCCGTACGAGAACGACGTGATCGGCGAGCGGTTCTCGACCCGCCACGAACTCGACCTGCCCTTCCAGGCCGGGGCCGTGAAGCTGGTGCCCTATGCGCTCGGCGAACTTGCCCACTGGGGCCAGGACATCACCCAGTCGCCCATCGACCGCGCCTATGGCCAGGTCGGGATCCGCGCCGCGCTGCCGATGTGGACGGTGGACAACACCGTCGAGAGCCGCCTGTGGAACGTCCACGGCCTCGCCCACAAGGTCGTCCTCGAGGGCGAGTTCTCCTACACCGAGGCCACGCAGTCGCTCGACCAGTTTCCGCTCTACGACCAGATCGACGACGACGCGATCAACCAATACCGTCGCAACATTCCCTACTGGGACTACGGCGCCGTCCCGGGTAGCCCGCTGCCGCTGCCGGCGGCCATCGTCTTCGGACCCGACCAGAAGTACGACCCGCGAACCTACGCGGTCCGCCGCGGCATGGCCGGCTGGGTGACCGGCCCGACCGAAATCGCGGACGATCTGACCGCGTTCCGCGTGGCAGCCCGCCAGCGCTGGCAGACCAAGCGCGGCCCGGTCGGGGCCCGGCGGATCATCGACTGGATCACCTTCGACGTGGACGGTGAGTTCTTTCCGGTCGCGAGCCAGAACTTCGGGCAGATCCTCGGCCTGTGGCAGTACGACTTCCGCTGGCACGTGGGGGACCGCACGACCGTGCTCTCCACGGCCGACGTCGATTTCTTCTCCGGCGGGCAGCAGCTCTACACCGTGGGCGCCCTCCTCAACCGCACGCCCCGGGGGAGCTTCTACATCGGCTTCAATCAGTTCGGAGGCCCGATCAGCGCGGCCGTGCTCACCGGCTCCTACACCTACCGCATGAGCCCGAAGTGGGCGAGTTCCTTCGGTTCCGCGATCGATCTCACGGGCCGCAACATCGGCCAGAATTTCCAGCTCGTGCGAATCGGCGAGTCATTCCTGATGACGTTCGGATTCAACGTCGACTACAGCCGCAACAACGTGGGTGTGACCTTCAACTTGGAGCCGCGATTCCTCTCACGGACCCAGTTTGCGAGCCGCTCCGGCATCGACATCCCGGTCGCGGGCGCCTACGGTCTCGAATGAGTCCCCGCCCCGTCGGAGCCGTCCCGTGAGAGTCGCCGCCTTCTCGATCAAGCCGTATGACCGCGCCTCGTTGGGCGCGGCGGCGGCCGGCCTGCCGTTGGAGTGGAGCTGGCTCGAGCCGCGACTCGACGCCGGCACCGCGCGGCTGGCCGAGGGAGCGACGGCCGTGAACTGCTTCGTGAACGACGATCTCGGCGCGGCGACGCTCGAGCGGCTCGTCGCCGAGGGTGTGCGGCTCGTCACGCTCCGCTGTGCCGGGTTCAACCAGGTGGACCTGGAGGCCGCCGCCAGGCTCGGCGTGTCCGTGACCCGGGTTCCGGAGTACTCGCCCCACGCCGTGGCCGAGCACACCATCGGCCTGATCCTCACGCTCGATCGTCGGCTCCACAAGGCCTACAATCGGGTGCGGGAAGGCAACTTCTCGCTGGACGGGCTTCTGGGATTCGACCTCCACGGCCGCACCGTCGGCATCGTCGGCGTGGGGAGGATCGGTCGGCGGGTCGCCGAGATCCTCCTCGGTTTCGGCTGCCGGGTGCTGGCCCACGACATGCGGCCCGCCGCCGACCTCGTGGCCCGTGGTGTCGACTACGTCCCGCTCGAAACGCTGTTCGCGGCGTCCGACATCGTCACGCTCCACTGCCCACTCACGCCCGCCAACCACCACCTCATCGACGCCCGGGCGATCGACCTCATGCGACCGGGGGTGATGATCGTCAACACCAGTCGCGGCGGTCTCGTCGACACCCCGGCCGTCATCCAGGGCCTCAAGAGCGGCCGCATCGGCCACCTCGGCCTCGACGTGTACGAGGAGGAGGCCGACCTGTTCTTCGCCGATCGCAGCGGCTCCGTGATCTCCGACGACACCTTCATGCGGCTGCTGACGTTCCCGAACGTGGTGGTGACGGCGCACCAGGCCTTCTTCACACGCGACGCCCTCGACGCGATCGCCGCCCAGACCGTCCGGAACCTGATGCACTTTCAGCGGGGAGAGCCGCTCGAGGCGGTCGTGCCCCGGGCCTGACCGGCGGCCGCCCGCCGGCCCGATTTCGCGGCTATACTCGGCCACGGGGCCGGTTCTCCGGCCGCGGCGAACCTTTTTCAGGCCGGGGCCGTATCGGAGATGGATGTGCACGACGCTCATACCGGCTCCGGGCAGGGTTCGTCCCGCTCCGGGGGTTCCGTGGCCGACAACGGCGGCGGGAGCCCCGCAGCGGCGGTCTGCGACGAAGATCTGCTCCGCCGGTGCCGGTCGGGTGGAGACCCGGCCGCGTTCGAGACGCTCGTGCATCGGTACGAACGCGAACTGTTCAGTTATCTCCGCCGCTACCTCGGCAGCGCGGAGATGGCGGAGGACGTGTTCCAGGCGACGTTTCTCCAGGTCCATCTGAAGAAGGAGCATTTCGAGGATGGACGCCGCTTCCGCCCTTGGCTTTACGCGATCGCCACCAACCAGGCCATCGACGCACAGCGGAGGAATCGCCGCCATCGCATGGCCAGCCTCGACGCCCGCACGGGCGACGGGGATGACGTGGGTTCGCTCGTGGAGATGCTGCAGGGCGGCGGCGGCACGGCCGTCCAGGAACTCGAGAACGAAGAGTCCCGAGAGTGGGTGCGCTCCGCGGTCGAGGCCCTGCCCGAAACATTGCGGGGAGCGCTCGTGTTGGTCTACCACCAGGGTCTCAAGTATCGCGAGGCGGCCGACGTCCTCGGCGTCCCCGTGGGAACCGTGAAGAGCCGCTTGAACGCGGCACTCGTGAAACTCAACGAAACATGGCAACGATCCCGGGAGCAGCGAGCGTGAACCATGGGCGACGAGGCGACGATGCGTGAGCAACTCGTGGGCTACGTGCTCGATGCGCTGGACGCCGACGAGCGGCGGGACGTCGAGGCGGCGCTCGCCGATCCGCTCGAGGGGGCCGGCCTGCGGCGCGATCTCGAGATGGTGCGGTCGGCCGTGGCGCCGCTGGCTTTCGACCGGGATCCGCCGGCCGTGCCCGCCGGTCTCGCCGGTCGGACGCTCGCGTTCGTGGCCGCACAGGCCACGGCCGAGGGTCGGCCGGTCATCCGCCCGCTGTCACCGTCGAGCGAGACCGGCAGGCCCCGAAGCCGGGTCTGGATCGACAGGGCGCTGATGGCGGCGACGGCTCTCGCAGCCTGCATTCTCGTGCTGCCGCTGGTACGCCAGGCGGTGGACGACTCCCGCGCGAGGCGCACGGAGCGGAATCTGCAACTGCTGTCGACCGCCCTCCAGGGCTATGCGGAGTCGCACGGCTTCTATCCCACGCCGCCCGGCGAGGGGCCGCTCTCCCGCGCCGGTCTCTACGCCCCGACGCTCGTCGCCGACGAGCGGATTCTCGCCACCGACGGCACGCTGCTCGTGCCGGGCTCCGCGTTGGCGACCCGGGGTCGATTCCGCGTGCCGACGCTCGCCGAGCTCGAGGCGGCGGCGGGCACGCCGCGATTCGACGAACTGGTGCGCGAGATGGGGGGCGATTACGGCTACACGCTCGGCCACCGCGACGCGGCGGGCGTCCTTCAGCCCAACCGCAACCGCCGGCGGTTCGACCATCCGCTCCTCGCCGACGATCCCGACCACACCGATGAGAAGACCGACAATCATCCCGACGGGATTCACCACGTGCTCTACGAGGATGGCCACGTGGCTCGGCTCCGCGCCGATGGGCTCCACCGCGGCGACCACCTTTACCGCAACCACGAGGGCAAGGTCGCGGCGGGCGTCGATCAAGACGACGCCGTGATCGGCGACTCGGAAGACCGGCCGTAGTCGTATCCGTCAGCGGGCAGCGAGCGACTCGCGGGCGGCGGCGGCCACCGCGTCGGCCGTGATGCCGAAGTGGGTGTAGAGGGCGGGTGCCGGGGCCGACGCTCCGAACGACTTCATCCCCACGAAGCGGCCCTGGGGGCCGAGCCACCGCTCCCATCCGAAGCCACAGGCCGCCTCGCAGGCCACGCGGGCCGTCACCGCGGATGGCAGGACTCGCTCACGGTAGTCGGCACTCTGCTCCTCGAAGAGATCCCAGCTCGGCATGCTCACGACGCGGGCCCGCACGCCGCCGGCCGCGAGTTTCTCCGCGGCCTCGAGGCAGACCTGAACCTCGCTGCCCGTGCCGATGAGGATGCAGTCGGGTGTTCCGGACGGCGGGTCCTGGAGCACGTAGGCCCCATGCGCGACGCCGGTCGCCGCCCCGCGGCCGGCACGGTCGAGCGTGGGGATGTTTTGGCGTGAGAGCACGAGCACCGCCGGCCGGTCGCCGCGATTCATCACCAGCCGCCACGCCTCGGTCACCTCGTTGGCGTCGCCCGGCCGCAGCACCGTCAGGCCGGGCACGGCCCGCGCACTGGCGAGTTGTTCGATGGGCTGATGCGTGGGGCCGTCCTCGCCGAGGCCGATCGAGTCGTGCGTGAGGACGTAGATCACCCCGAGGTTGCCGAGGGCCGAGAGCCGCAGCGCCGGCTTCAGGTAGTCGAGAAACACGAAGAACGTCGCGCAGTAGGGCCGCAGGCCGGAGAGTGCCATGCCGTTGCAGGCGGCGGCCATGCCGTGCTCGCGAATGCCGAAGTGCAGGTTGCGGCCCGCGGGAGTGGCCGCGCCGAAGTCACCGGCTCCTGGCACGAGCGTCATCGTCGACGGGGCGAGATCGGCCGAGCCGCCGAGAAACCAGGGCACGGCCGCGCTCACGGCCTGGATCACCTTGCCGCTGGAAACCCGGCTGGCGAGCCCCTTGGCATCGGGGGGAAACGTCGGCAGGGCGGCGTCCCAGCCCACGGGCAGGCCCCCGTCGAGGAAGCGGGACAATTCCGCCGCCAGCTCGGGCTGACCCTTCGCATAGTCGGCGGCGGTCTTCTCCCAGGCCTCGTGCGCCAGGCTGCCGCGGCGGGCGAAGGTGGCCGCCCAGTGGGCCATCACCTCCGGCGGCACGAGGAAGTGCCCGTCGACGGGCCAGCCATAGGCGGCCTTCGCCCCCTTGATCTCGTCGGGGCCGAGGGGCGCGCCGTGGGCCTCGTGCGAGCCCGCCTTCTTCGGTGCCCCGTAGCCGATCACGCTCTTCACGATCACGAGCGTGGGTCTTTCCCGCTCACCCTTGAAGGCCTGCAGGGCGGCCCGGATTGCGTCCAGGTCGTTCGCGTCGGCGACGTGTTCCACGCGCCAGCCCAGGCCCTGAAACCGCGCGGCGACGTTCTCGCTGAAGGCGAGGTGCGTCTCGCCCTCGATCGTGATGGCGTTGTCGTCGTAGATCCAGCACAGATTCGAGAGCTTGAGGTGGCCGGCCAGCGACGCCGCCTCGGAGGCCACTCCCTCCATGAGATCGCCGTCGCTGCACAGCACGTAGGTGTCGTAGTCGAAGAGCACCTGGCCGGGACGGTTGTACCGGGCCGCCAGCCAGCGGGCCGCCAGCGCCATGCCCACGGAATTGCCACACCCCTGGCCGAGCGGCCCGGTCGTGGTCTCGATGCCCGCGGTCATGTGGTGCTCGGGGTGGCCGGCGCAGACGCTGTCGAGTTGCCGAAACCGCTTGATCTGCTCGAGCGACACCGCCGGCTCGCGGCTCGCCGCGCCAGCCCCGCCGCGGCGGATGCCCGCCAGGTGGATGAGCGCGTAGAGGAGCATCGACGCATGGCCGCAGGAGAGCACGAAGCGGTCGCGGTTCGGCCAGGCCGGATCCGTCGGGTCGTAGCGGAGAAATTCCTTCCAGACCGCGAAGGCCACCGGAGCCAACGCCATCGGCGTGCCGGGGTGTCCGCTCTTGGCGGCCTCGACCGCGTCCATCGCGAGGGTGCGGATCGTGTCGATCGACAGACGGTCGAGATCGGCGGTGGTGGCTGCGGACATGGCCTCTCCTGCGGGAATGATGCGGCGAGAGTGTAGGAGCCCCATGAAAACGCCGTCAAATCTCGGACATGCATCACCGGGAAAGATGGCGGCGGTATTCGGCATCGAGGTCTGCGGAGGTCGTGCCGCACAGGCGGGCAAGCGTGTCGGGATCGGCCGTGCCGGCATAGACCCGCGCGAGATGTTCCACGAAGGCCTCGCGATACCTCCCGCCCCGGCCGTTCATGAGGAAGTCGGCGATGCCGGCGATCTCGTCGTACATCCTCGGCAGCCGTTCGTCGGCCTGGAAGGCGGCGCGGCCGAGGCCGCAGAGTTCGGCGATCGGCACATGAAACTCCTCCTCGACCAGCAGCCGGCGCGCGGCGGGCATGCGGCCCGCGTCGGGGCCGCCGACCGTCCAGCCAAACCCGGTCGCGCGGGCCGACTCGAGATAGCAGGCGGCGGCCTCGATCGCCCAGAAGTTGCAGCGTTCACCAGCGAGCGGGCTCGTCGCGGTGGACTCGGCACAGAGCTGGTGGGCCGCCTCGTGCCGCACGGTCGTGGGCGGAACGCCGGCCGACGCGGCTCTGGCCGCTCCGGTGGCCGCGCAGAACCAAGCCGTCTGCGTGGGACGCCAGTAGATGGCCGTGGTCCGCGCGATCGCGGGTTCCACGCGGGTGAGTTCGGTGACGTATTGCTCCCGGTCGACGCAGAGCACGGCCGCGAAGGGCTCGGCGGCGCGCGGCACGCTTCCACCCACGGTCACGTGCCGCCACTCGGTGGGCCGAAGGGAGACCGCACCGAATACCTGTCGCCAGATCGCCGCCGTCTCCTCGAGGCCGGCCGCCAGGGCCGCAGCGTCGGCGTATGGGGCGGCCGAGAGGATCTCCCAATGATCCGACGAGAATCGGCGGCCGTCGGCCACGGTGCGGCGCCGCGCATCGTCTTCGTCGGCTGGGACCCAGCGGCCGCGGTCCGGCCGCTCGCCAGCCTGAAACCGCGCGAGTCGGCCCCGCGGTTGCCAGCCGAACGCGGGATCCCACGCCTCGCCGCGGTCGAGCCGCTCGGCGGCCTCGGGCACCACCCAGCGGTCACCGCGTCGCACGTATCCCGCCGCGGCCCGCGCCCGCGCATGATCGGGATCGTCACGCAGCGCGCGATACAGCAACTCGACGCTCGCGCAGGATCGTGTCTCCGCGCGTGCCAGCGCGAACGTCCCCGCCGCGCGTTCGCGCCTGGCGGCGAGGAACTCCTCCCAAAGCTTCTCCGCTGTGTCGCCTTCGATGCCTGCTGGCCTCTCCGTTTGCGGCAGGATCGCGAGCACGACCTGCCGGTCGTCGAGCGCCGGCAACGACCACCCGCGCACGACCGCCGCGATGTCCTTCACGCCTGCCGCCTCGGCCCGGGTGGCGATCCCCGCAACCCGCTCCCCGAACTCCTCGTCCAACCGCGTGAGCGATCGTTCCGGCGCGGGCGCAGCGACACAATTCAGTGCTGCGCAGGCACACGCCGCGAAGGACCACAGCACCATGGTGGGCGTGCGAGGGGCTGCCCGTGCCCCGCGAGCCTGCGTTGGCGGCACGTGGTTGCATCGCTGGCGGAGCGTAGCCGGCATCGAGTGAGCGAAGCCCGGGATGCCTGCGGTGAGCGTCCGGCAATGGGGCATGGGCAACCTCGAGCGGCGTCACCCCCGGCTCACGCCTCGGCGAAGGCCGCGTCGAAGGCGCGACCGCTCGGCGCGAAGTCGAGGTTCTTCACGAACCGGGCGGCCTCCGCGGCTCCGTGCTCCCGATCCATGCCGCAGTCCTCCCACTCCACCGACAACGGCCCGGCGTATCCCGCCTGATTGAGCGCGCGGATGATCTCCTCGAAGTCGATCCCGCCGCGGCCCGGCGAGCGGAAATCCCAGCCGCGCCGCGGGTCGCCGAAGGTGACGTGGCTGCCCAGGATGCCGCTGCGGCCGTTCAGGGTGACGACCGCGTCCTTCACGTGGACGTGATAGATCCGGTCGGGGAACGCGCGAATGAACTCGACCGGGCTGACGCCCTGCCAGTGGAGATGGCTGGGGTCGAAGTTGAAGCCGAACTCCTCGCGGCGTCCGAGGGCCGCCAGGGCCCGCTCGGCCGTGACGAGATCGAAGGCGATCTCCGTGGGATGCACCTCGAGCGCGAACCGCACGCCGCACTCCGCGAACACGTCGAGGATCGGATTCCAGCGGTCGGCGAACTGGGCGAATCCGGCGTCGATCATCGAATCGGGCACCGGCGGGAAGGAATAGAGAAGGTGCCAGATGGAGGAGCCGGTGAAGCCGTTGACGACCGAGACACCGAGCTTCTTGGCGGCGCGGGCCGTGTTCTTCATCTCCTCGGCCGCCCGTCGATTCACCCCGTCGGGCTTGCCGTCACCCCAGACGTGGGGCGGAAGAATGGCCTGGTGACGCTCGTCGATCCGGTCGCAGACGGCTTGGCCGACGAGGTGGTTGGAGATCGCGAAGACGGCGAGGTCGTACCGCTCGAGCTGGTCGCGCTTCGCCGCGCAGTAGCCGGGGTCCTGCAGGGCCTGGGTGACGTCGAAATGGTCACCCCAGCAGGCGAGTTCGAGGCCCTGGTAGCCGAACTCCTTCGCCTTGCGGGCGAGGTCATCGAGCGGCAGGTCGGCCCACTGGCCGGTGAAGAGTGTGACGGGACGGGGCATGACGAGACTCCTCGCGGGCGCAGGACGCTACAGGACCGCCAGATTCTGGCAGATTCCAGGCCGACGGCAACGGGCTCGGGGGCACGGTCGCCGCCCGAGGCGGCATCCACGCCCGGCGCGCCGGGGCGTCGGCCCCGGATCCGCGCTGCGTCAGGCCTTCACGACCCGTCGCAGCAGCCACCAGCCCCAGGCGACGATCAGGAGGTTTCCGAACCAGACGGCCACCGGCGGCACCGCGCCCCGCTTCGCCTGGTTCACGCCGAGCATGAAGACCGGATAGTAGACGACGAGGATGGGGAGGAAGCACAGGAAGAAGCTCGTGAGAAAGTCGGCGTTGCGCATGCGGATCGCCATCGGCGCGCCGACGAGCACGAAGCACAGGCAGCTGAACCCGTTGGCCCACCTCCGCCAGGGCTCCAGCACGATCCGGTTGTAGCGGCCGCGGGCCTCGGCCAGCGCCGCCTGCTCCGGGGCGACGGCCGCCGGAACCGTGGCCTCCATGGCGCCGGCCAGCATGGCCATGGCCCGTTTGCCGGCGGCCGTCTGGTCGAGTTGCTCGATCCGATCCACCTGCTCGGCGCGGGCGCGGGCGAAGCCCGCCATCGGGATCTCCGACGGGCTCGTGGCCACGGTGCCCTTGCGGCTCACCGCGGCGAGCGGCAGCTCGCGGACGATCGTGTCGGGAAACGAGGCTGACACGTCGCCCATGTGGAGCGTGCCGTCCCGGAACGTCACGATGAGCGTCCCGGCGGCCGGGTTGGCCTGGAGTTCGGCCTCGGCCGCCGACACCGTCGCCGGAGTGCCGCCGGGTCCCTGGGTGAGCGACAGCGTCGGGCGGATCAGCCGCCGACCGTCGACCGCCTTCACGTTGATCGCGAGGTGGGCCGTGCTGTACGACCGCGCCTGCCGCAGGCGGCCGTAGATGATCTGTTCGACGCTCTCCACGACGACGCGACGCACGCCGTCACGGCCCCAGGAGACGGCCACGTCGTTGAGCCAGACCGACACGAAGCTGACGACGAGCGCGAGCCCCGCGGCCGGCCAGATCACGGCGAGCGGCGTGATGCCCGCGGCCCGCAGGGCCGTGATCTCGTTGCTCGCCGACATCCGTCCGAACACACTGGCGGCCGCGAACAGCATGGTGCCCGGCACGGCGAACCGCATCGCCTCCGGGAGCACGTAGGGGACGAGCATCAGGATCTGCACGAGCCCCAGCCCCTGCTGCTGGGCCTCGCGGACGAGGCCCACCACGAGCATGAAGAGGGTCAGGGCGCCGAGCGCCACCGAGAAGACCAGAAGCAACTCGCGCAGCACGTACCGCGAAATGAGCGTCATGGTGGGCGGAGTCTACCTGTCGCCAGGGAACCCCTGGCAGGCCATTTCGGCTGCCGAATCCCCGCCTCAGCCGCGCGGCGCGTCGACGAACGTCTTATAGGCGGCGAGGGCCGCGGCGAGCGCTGCCAACGCGGTCGCGAAGTCTCCGGCGGCGGCGGCCGACCGGGCCCTGGAGAGCGGTGCCACGCAGATCTCCCGCACCGCGTCGTCGAGACCGTCGGCGGCCGCCTCCACGCTCGCAGCCAGTCCCTCGACGAGTGTCGCCGTTGGCGCGCACTCGGCCGAGCGGTAGGGACCCTTGCCGATCGTCTGGCCCGGCTGCAGTTCGCGGGGGCCGCCGGCCGGCATGAGAAAGCCGAGCACGGCCGCCAGCAGGGAGCCGATGAACGCGAGCGAGAATAGTCCGACGCACGGCCAGCCCACGGCGGCGGCCCACTCCGCGCCGAACACGGCCTTCATGACGTCGCTCGTGGGGCTCGAGAGCAACGCCCCCAACAGGCTGCCCGCGGCGACTGCGAGCAGTTGCCACGGCAGGCCCGCCCGACCGGGGGCATCGGACGCGGGATCCTGCAGCAGCCAGGGGACGTCGCGGGGCGCGATCCGGGATTTCTCCTGCTCGCCCGCCCGGGCGACGATCACGGTCACGTTGTCGGGCGCGCCCCTGACGAGCGCCACTCCGACGAGCGCCTCCGTCGCGGTCTGCGGCTGCAGGCCGGAGGCCAGCAGGCCGATCTCCTCGTCCGCCACCTGCCCCGACAGCCCGTCGCTGCAGAGCACGAACACGTCGCCGGGCTCCACGGGGAACGGCCCCTCGAGATCGACATCGACGGCGGCATGCGGTCCCATCGAGCGCGTGATGATGTTCTTGGGGATCTGCGCGTGCAGCACGCTCTCGTCACCGCCCGCGCGGGCCTCGAGCTCCCAGACCAGGGAGTGATCGCGCGACAGTTGTTCGATCCGCCCGCCACGGACCCGGTAGGCTCGGCTGTCACCGACGTGACCCACGAGCGCCCCGCGGGGGAGCAGGGCCAGTGCCGTGCAGGTGGTTCCCATGCCCTTGAGATCCGGCGACGTCTCGCCGCGCATGTGGATCTTCGCATTGGCGTCGACGATGCTCGCCCGCAGCGCGACGGGTGGAGAGCGGGCGGCGATTTTTTCGTACCCGGCGGTCACTTCCTGCACCGCCAGGGCGCTGGCCGTTTCACCCGCCGCATGGGCTCCCATGCCGTCGGCCACGACGAACAGCCACCCCCGCCGCCGATACTGCTCGCGACTGCCGGGCTCGACGACTCCCCGCGAATCCTGATTATTCGCCCGCCGCAGGCCCACGTGCGAGAGGTCGTGGTGCTCGAGGCTGGAACCGGATCCCACGGAACGTGTCTCGACGGGGGCTCTCGGACGGTGAACCAGGCCTGTCGCCACGATCATCGTCATCGGGTCGGGAAACCCTGGGCTGTTCCCGAGAACGACCACGGCCGGGGATGAACCACTCCACGGACAACTGGCGTGCCGCGGCGACCCCGGCAGTTTAGCCACACTGGGACGCCGGGGCGATACGCGCCGCGACCCGGCGGCCGGCCCCCGATCCGCTCTGGCGGCAGACGTGGCCCGGCGCCTACGTTTCCCGGCATGGTACGCCGCCTCGCCATCGTTCTCGTGCTCGCGCTCGTCGCAGGCTGTGTCCAGCGGCGGATGACGATTCGCTCCAATCCGCCTGGCGCACTGGTCTACGTGGACGACTACCAGATCGGCACCACGCCGGTGTCGCACGACTTCGTCTACTACGGCACGCGCAAGATCCGCCTCGTGAAGGACGGCTACGAGACGCTCACCGTCCGGCAGCCGATTCCCCTGCCGTGGTACGAGATCTTCCCGCTCGACTTCGTCAGCGAGAACCTGATCCCGTGGGAAGTCCGCGACGAACGGGTGATCGATCTGGCGATGCAGCCGGCTTCGACCGAGCCCGCAGAGTCGGTGGCGGCTCGCGCCGAGCAGGCACGGCTGGCCGCCGGCAGCCTGCCGCCCGTCACGCCCGCGGCGGCTGCGGTGGCGGTCCCGCCGCCGGCCGCGCCGCAGCCGATTCCCGCGCCGGCACCGGCCGTGGCGCCGTTCCTGCAGTTCGGGCCGCAGCCCGCGCCGTCACCGGGACTCGTGCTGCCGCCGCCGTCTCCATACCAGGGACTGCAGCCACCGGTGCAGAACGCGCCCGCGCAAGGCGTCCCGAGCGTGGGCATCCCGAGCGTGGGCGTGCCATAATCGGCGCATGACGACGTCAGTCTCCGCCGTGGGTCCCGCGTCGCGGGCCGCGCTCGACGCGCTCAAGCTCGACCGCCTTCGCGGCCTCGTGCGCGAGATCCTGCCGCACAACGAGTTCTACGCGGCGAAACTCCATCGCCTCGACGACCCCACGGCGCTCGTGTCGCTCGACGACCTCGCTGACTGGCCGTTCACCTACAAGGAAGAACTCGTCGCCGCCGGTCACCCCGGCCGACCGGCCAACCAGACGTGGCCCGCCGACCGCTACGTGCGGTTTCACCAGACCAGCGGCACCCACGGTCGGCCGCTCGCCGTGCTCGACACGGCCGCCGACTGGCGCTGGTGGATGGACTGCTGGCGGGTGATTCTCGACCGCGGCGGCGTGGGGCCCGGGGATCGGGTGCTCGTGGCCTCGTCATTCGGGCCGTATGCCGGATTCTGGAGCGCGTTCGAGGCCGTCCTCGACCGCGGCGCGCTGGCGATGCCGACGGGCGGCATGACGAGCCTGGCACGGCTGGAGGCGGCGCGGACCCTGGCCGCCACGGTGATCGTGGCCACGCCGAGCTACGCGCTGCATCTGGCCGAGGTCGCCGCGGAGGCGAAGATCGACACGGTTGCCCTGCCGGTGCGGCTCGTGATCGTGGCCGGCGAGCCCGGCGGCTCCGTGCCGGCGACGCGGGCGCGGCTGGCCGCGGCGTGGGGTGCCGACGTGCTCGACCATGCCGGCGCGACGGAAGTCGGCCCCTGGGGTGTGGGCGACGTGCGCGGCCCTGGACTCGACGTCATCGAGCCCTGGTTCCACCCCGAGTTTCTCGCGCTCGACAGCGGGCGGCCGGCGCGTCCCGGCGAACTCGCCGAGCTCGTGCTCACCACGCTCGGCCGGAGCGGCTGCCCGGTCATCCGCTACCGCACGGGCGACGTGGTGCGGCCGACCTGGGCGACCGCCGCCGACGTGGCCGCGGGCGCCTGCCCATGGGTGCGGCTCGACGGCGGGATCCTCGGGCGGACCGACGACATGCTCGTGGTTCGCGGCGTGAACATCTTTCCGGGCGCCATCGACGACATCGTGCGGAGTTTTCCCGAGATCGTCGAGTACCGGCTCACGGTCACGACCCGTCAGAGCCTCGACGTGTTGACGCTGGCCATCGAAGACCGCCTCGACGCACCCGGCCGCGTGGCCGACGAGCTCAAGCTGCGGCTCGGCCTGCGGGTGGATGTCACGACCGTGCCGATCGGGAGCCTGCCGCGGCACGAGGGCAAGGCTCGCCGCTTCGTCGACGATCGTGAGCACCCGCGCCGGGAGGTCGACGCATGATGCAGCCGGTTCCCGCGAGCATCATGCGCCTGTCCGACCCCGCCGCCGCGGGCGCGATCGAGATCGTCTGGAGCGACGGCCAGCGGGGCGTCTACACGCCGCGGCTGCTGCGGGACGCCTGTCCCTGCGCCACCTGCCGCGAGGCCCGGGCCGCGCCGCCGGCGCCCAACCTGCTCCCCGTGCTCTCGCCAGCCGAGGTCCGGCCGCTGGCGATCTCCGGCATGACGCCCGTCGGGCAATATGCCTACTCGATCGAATTCTCGGACGGCCATTCGAGCGGGATCTACACGCTCGACTACCTCCGCGAACTCGCGTGAGCCGCAGAAGCCGGCATCAGGCCGCTTCGGCCGGCGCGTCGACCCACGATTCGTCGTGCCGCAGCCAGTAGTCGCGGACCCACGGCACCGGTCCGAAGCCGAACTTCCGTCGCGTGCCCCAGCGATAGTCGCCGAGGGGCACGACGTCGATCGGGCGCGGCCGGCCGTGGAACACCACGATCTTCGCCCGGGTGGGCTCGGCGACCCGCGGAAACATGGCGCTCAACGGCCAATACCTCACGCAGTGCCACTTGAAGCTCACCGTCCAGGCATGCGGCCAATATGTCCGCGGCACCGCGACGTCGGTGAGGAAGTCCTGATCGAGGTGGTACGAGGTGTAGACGGCCCGCGGGTCGGCCATGAAGCGGTCATAGATGGACCGCTGCTCCCGCGGTATGAAGCCGATGATCGATCCCTGCACGCCCCGGTCCGGCCGCCAGTCGAGCGGCACGAGCGACCAGATCGTCGGGTTCCATTCCCGGAGGACGTGAAAGCCGCGCTGCCGTTCGATGCGCTCGAAGAAGGCGTCGAGCGATCCACGGATGAGCATGTCGAGGTCGAGATAGAGCGTCGGCTCGTCGGGCGGCAGCAGGTCGGGCGCGAAGATCGCGAGTTTCGGCCAGCAGCCCCGCCGGCGGTATTCCAGCGGGATGCCCATGTCGGGCATGGCGGCCGTCTCGACCTCGCCCCGGAGCGCGGCCGGGTTGTCGGTCACGCAGATGAAGCGATGGGGCCGCGCCAGATTGGCCCGGACGGCGTTGCGGAGCAACGTCACGTACGACGCGGGAAAGGCGTCGAGCCAGCGGCAGCAGACCACGGTCGCCATCAGCCGTTCTCGTGCGGGGAGTGCGGGACTATGACCGGCCGCCTCCGCCGGGTCAACGCCATTGCAGCCCGTCACACGGGCCTGCGGGCCGCGTCGCGGGGCGGGCTCGCCATGCCATGCGGGACGGCCGAATCGCTGCCGCTCGTTGAAGTCTCGCGGGCCCCCGTGCTACCCTCGGGAAATTTGTTTTTTCGGCCCCCACGCAGCCAGCCATGCCCCGCCGCGACGACCTCCACACGATCCTCCTCATCGGCTCGGGCCCCATCGTCATCGGGCAGGCCTGCGAGTTCGACTACTCCGGCACCCAGGCGTGCAAGGCCCTCCGCGAGGACGGCTACCGGGTCGTGCTCGTGAATTCCAACCCGGCCACGATCATGACCGACCCCGGCACGGCCGACCGCACGTACGTCGAGCCGCTGACCTGGCAGATGCTGGAGAAGGTCATCGAAGCCGAGAAGCCCGACGCCGTGCTGCCCACGCTCGGCGGCCAGACGGGGCTCAATCTCGCCATGGAACTCGACCGCCGCGGCATCCTCGCAGCGCACGGCGTGGAGATGATCGGTGCCAAGGCTGAGGCGATCAAACGCGGCGAAGATCGCGAGATCTTCAAGCAAACGATGCAGCGGATCGGCCTCGAGACCTGTCGGGGCCGGATCGTGCGGAGCCTGCCGGAGGCCCGGGAGGTGCTCGCCGAGATCGGCCTGCCGGCCGTGATCCGGCCGAGCTTCACGCTCGGCGGATCCGGCTCGGGCGTGGCCTTCAACCGGGAGGAGTTCGACACCAAGGTCCAGCGGGGACTCGACCTCTCGCCGGTCAGCGAGGTGCTCGTCGAGGAGTCGATCCTCGGTTGGAAGGAATACGAGATGGAGGTCATGCGCGACGCCGACGACAACGCCGTCGTGATCTGCTCCATCGAGAACTTCGATCCCTGCGGCGTCCACACCGGCGACTCGATCACGGTGGCGCCCGCGATGACGCTCACCGATCGGCAATACCAGCGGATGCGGGACGCGAGCTTCGCCGTCATCCGGGCGATCGGCGTGGAGACCGGCGGCTCGAACATCCAGTTCGCGGTGCATCCGCAGACGGGGCGGATGATCGTCATCGAGATGAATCCGCGGGTCAGTCGCTCGTCGGCGCTCGCGAGCAAGGCGACGGGGTTCCCGATCGCGAAGATCGCCGCGAAGCTCGCCGTGGGCTGGCGGCTCCACGAGCTTGCCAACGACATCACCCGCAAGACGAAGGCCTGCTTCGAGCCGTCGATCGACTACGTCGTCGTGAAGGTGCCGCGGTTCGCCTTCGAGAAGTTCCCCGAGGCCGACAGCCGCCTGACCACGCAGATGAAGAGCGTGGGCGAGACGATGGCGATCGGGAGAACCTTCAAGGAGGCCTTCCAGAAGGCCCTGCGCGGCCTGGAAGTGGGGGCCTTCGGCTTCGGCTGCGACGGCAAGGATCTGTGGGGCACGCCGGCGCAGCCGTCGCGCGACGAGATCGAGGCCCGGATCGCCACGCCCGATCCCGACCGCGTCTGGCACCTCCGTTATGCGATCCTCGCCGGGCTGACCGATGCCGAGATCCACGAGGCCACCGCCATCGATCCGTGGTTCCTCGACCAGCTCCGCCAGATCGTGGAGATCGAGAGCCTCGTCCGCTCGGTCGGGTCGCTGGCCGCCCTCGACGACGCCACGCTGCGGATGGCGAAGCAGGCCGGCTTCTCCGACCGGCAGCTGGCGGTGATGGTCGGCTCGAGCGAGCTCGACGTGCGGGCCGAGCGCACGCGGCGCGGGATCGTGGCCACCTACAAGGCGGTCGACACCTGCGCCGCCGAGTTCGAGGCGCAGACGCCCTACTACTACTCGACCTGGGAGGAGGAGGACGAGACGCGGCCCAAGCTGCCCGGCACGAAGCGGGTGATGATCCTCGGCGGCGGTCCCAACCGGATCGGGCAGGGGATCGAGTTCGACTACTGTTGCTGCCACGCGAGCTTCGCGCTCCGGGAGCTCGGCATCGAGAGCGTGATGGTGAACTCGAATCCCGAGACGGTGAGCACCGACTACGACACGAGCGACATGCTGTTCTTCGAGCCGCTCACCTGTGAGGACGTGCTCAACATCGCCGACCGCATCCGCCCCGACGGGGTGATCGTGCAACTCGGCGGCCAGACGCCCCTGAATCTCGCCCGGGCCCTGCAGGCCGCCGGCCTGCCCATCATCGGCACCTCCGTCGACACGATCGAGACGGCCGAGGATCGGGAGAAGTTTCGCGACCTGCTCGACCGGCTCGGCCTCAAGCAGCCGGCCAGCGGCATCGCCCGCACGCTCGAGCAGGCCCGGCGCGAGGTGGCCCGGATCGGCTATCCGAGCCTCGTGCGGCCGAGCTTCGTGCTCGGCGGCCGGGCGATGGAGATCTGCTACGACCAGCCCCAGTTCGAGCGCTATGTCGCCGAGGCCTTTGCCGTGGCCCAGGGGCAGCCGGTGCTCATCGACCGGTTCCTGGAGGATGCGATCGAGGTCGACGTCGACTGCATCGCCGATGGCACCGACGTGATCGTCGCCGGCGTCATGGAGCACATCGAGGAGGCGGGGGTGCACTCCGGCGACTCGGCCTGCTGCATCCCGCCCCACAGCCTGGCACCGCCCGTCGTGGCCGAGATCAAGGCGGCCGCCACGAGCCTCGCGCGGAGCCTCGGCGTCGTGGGGCTGATGAACGTGCAGTTCGCCGTGAAGAAGGAGGCCGCCGCCGACGGCACGAGCGGGCAATCGCTCTACGTGATCGAGGTCAATCCACGGGCCAGTCGCACCGTGCCGTTCGTCGCGAAGGCGACGGGGCTGCCGGTCGCCAAGGTGGCGGTCAAGGTGATGGCCGGCAGGAGCCTCGCCGCGCAGGGGGTCGTCGCCGATCCGGTGCCGGCCCACGTGAGCGTGAAGGAGAGCGTGTTTCCGTTCGTGAAGTTCGTCGGCGTCGACATCGCGCTGGGTCCCGAGATGCGGAGCACCGGCGAGGTCATGGGCGTGAGCGACACGTTCGCGATCGCCTTCGCGAAGAGCCAGGTCGCGGCCGGCATCGTGCTGCCCGTCGAGGGAAGGATCTTCATCTCGGTGGCGAGCCCGCAGGCCAAGCAGTCCATGATCGGCCTCGCCCGGCGGCTCGCGGCCCTGGGATTCGAGCTCATCGCCACGTCGGGCACGGCGCGGGAGCTGGCGGCGGCGGGGATCACGGTGGAGGTGGTGAAGAAACTCCAGGAGGGACACCCGAACCTGCTCGACCATCTCATCGACGGCAACGTGCAACTCATCTTCAACACCCCGCGTGGCAAGGGCGCGCGGACCGACGAGGGTCGGATCCGCGCGGCGAGTGTGCTCTACGGCGTGCCTTGCATCACCACGCTTCCGGCGGCGGAGGCCTGTGTGCGGGCCATGGAGGGGCTGCGGACCGAGCCCATGGGCGTGGAGCCCATTCAGGATCGCTTTCCCGAGACAGTCGTCACGCGCTGATCCGGCTTCGGCCCGGGCGGAAAGTCAGGCTGCGGTCGGCCGACGCGTCGCCGACGCGTTCACGAGCTCGCCAGGCCGCGAGGAGGATCAGGGAGAACGGTACCCACCAGATCACGTCGTTGGTCGGGAGCGTGACTCCGAAGGCCGGCGGCACGTCGCCCCGCACCAGGCCCATCACGTAGCCCAGCGGACCGAAGATCTTGCCGAGCAGGCCGACGAGCACGATCGGCCAGTGCCGCAGCGGGTCGGTGGCGGCGGCGAGATACCCGATGCCGTACACGCCCACGATCATCCCCACGCACTGCCAGATGAAGGGGTAGTTCGGCTGGTCGAGGCCGGTGAGGTCGAAGAGCCAATTCGGCACGGCCACCGTCAGGCCGCCCCAAACCAGGTTGTAGATTCCGGCTGCGGTGAGCACGCGGCCCATCCAGGCGGGGGCGGAACTCGTCATGCAGGCACTCCTCGTGTCGGCGGCACCCGCCGGTATGGAGAACCGCAGGGCGGCAGCGGCACCAACAGGGCCGACGAACGCCACCGCGTACACTCGGGTGATGAACGTCGCCTTTCCCGCCGTCTCCGTGGTGCCGCGGCCGCTGCCGGCCCCCGTGATCGACGAGCCTCCGCGGCCGACGGCCAGGACGCTCGAGGGGCTCGAATGGGTGCTGGCGAGGGAACTGGAGGCCCTCGGGGCCGTGGATCTGCGGATCGGCCGGCGAACCGTCGAGTTTTCGTGCCGGCCCGGAGTCGAGCGGGAAACCCTCTACCGGGCGGTGCTCGAGTGCCGCACGGCGATCCGGATCCTCGAACCGCTCGGGCGGTTTCGCGTCGATTCCCCCGGCGCCCTCCACCGGGCGCTGCAGGACGTGGACTGGACCGAGCAGCTCCGGGCGTCGGACACGCTCCGCGTCGATGCCGCGATCCACGACACGTTCCTCACGCACTCCCTGTATGCCGCGCAGCTCGTGAAGGATGCGGTCGTCGATCAACTGCGAACGCCCAGCGGCAAGCGACCGAGCGTCCAGTTGCGAGGCGCGACCCTGCGGCTCGCCCTGCACCTCGTGGGCGACGTGGCGACGATCTTCCGCGATGCGGCGGGCCGGTCCCTCCACCAGCGCGGTTGGCGGATGGGCGACGTCGAAGCGCCACTGTCGGAGGTGCTCGCGGCGGGTATCCTCGCGATCGCAGGCTGGTGGAGGCCGGGTGAGAAGGGGGCCGCGGGTGACGAGTCGATCCTGGACCCGATGTGCGGGTCGGGCACGCTCGTGATCGAGGCCGCCACGATTGCGGCCGGCATGGCACCCGGGTTGTGGCGGGCGCGGCGGCAGGCCCATGGCTTCTTCCGGTTCCGCGACTGCGATCGGTCGCTCGCCGATCGGCTGGTCACCGAACTCGATGCCCGCGTTCGTGATCCGTCGAGCCCGTTCTCCGCGAGTGACCTCGATCCCCGCGCGGTGGAAGCCGCACGAGCCTGTGCCGCGGCGGCCGGCGTCGAGCGGTGCATCGCCATCGAGCAGAAGCACTTCGAGGATGTCAGGCCCGGGGGGGCGCCCGGCCTCGTCGTCACGAATCCGCCCTACGGCGAGCGGCTGCCGCTGCCGCGGTCCGGCGCGCTCTTTCGTCGTCTCGGTGACTGGCTCGTGCATCGCTGCGGCGGCTGGCGAGCCGCGATCCTCGCCGCCGACACGCCCGCCGTGCAGCAACTCGGCCTGCGGCCGGAGCACCGCGTGCCGCTCAGGAACGGCCCGATCGCCTGCCGGCTCGTGGAACTCACCATCCGAGACCGACCATCCCCCAACCCACCCCAGGTCGAAGGCCGGGACGCGACGATCGACCGGCCGCTCACCTCGGCCGCTGGCGGGAGCCCCATCGGTCCCACCGCCGCCAGCCGGGATCGGGGCGAGGATGCCGAGCGCGGGGCGATGGTGCCCCAGCGAGGCGACTCGCACCGCCCCGGCGTCGACGGCGCACCTGACGCGGCGCCTCCCGTCCACGCGGGCGACATCGCGCCCGGCGCACCTCGCCCCGGACGACCACGCGCGCGGACGACCGCCGACCAGATCGGCGATTTCCGCCGCCGGCTCGCCAAGCGGTTCAAGCATCTCGCCAAGTGGGCGCGGCGGCAGGGCATCGAGGCCTTCCGCATCTACGACCGGGACATTCCCGAGATCCCGCTGGTCATCGACTGGTACGCCGGCTGGCTCCATCTGGCGGAGTTCGACCGGCCGCACGAACGGAGCGTGATCGAACACGACGTGTGGCTCGACCGGATGGTCGAGGCCGCGGCCGCCGAATTCGGCGTGCCGCCGCACCGCGTGTTCCTCAAGTCGCGGCGGCGGCAGCGGGGTGGCACGCAGTACGGCAAGGTGGACGATCGTGCCGCCACGCTCTGGGTGAAAGAGGGCGGCCTCGAGTTCCAGGTGAATCTGTCGGACTACCTCGACACGGGCTTGTTCCTCGACCACCGCACCACCCGCGGGTTGGTCCGCGAGGAGGCCGCCGGCAAACGCTTCCTGAACCTGTTCGGCTACACGGGAAGCTTCTCGGTGTATGCTGCCGCGGGCGGCGCGGTCGAGACGACCAGCGTGGATCTCTCAAACACGTACCTCGACTGGACCCGCTCGAATCTCGCCCGCAACGGCTTCAAGGACGCCGGCCGTCATCGCACCGTCCGTGACGAGGCCCGCGCCTACCTCGAGCACCGCGCCCGGCGCGGAGAGCCCCCCTTCGACCTCGTGGTGTGCGACCCGCCGACGCACTCGCGGTCCGCGAAGAGCACGGAGCCGTGGGAGGTGGAACGCGATCACGCCGAGCTTCTCGACCTCGTGGCGGCGAACCTCGCGCCCGGCGGCGTCGTCTGGTTTTCGACGAACGTGCGGCGCTTCCATCTCGCGACGGACCGCATCGAGTCGCGGTTCGCGATCCGCGACATGACGGCGCGGACGATTCCCGAGGATTTTCGCGACGCGCGACCGCATCGGGCCTGGAGGCTGGCGAAAAAAGACGCGGTTTGACCGCGGCGTCGGGCCTGTTTTACAGTCCGCTCATGCTTGCGGCACCGCGGACGCCGGGGATCGTGCTACTGACGGCCCTCGCCGCCATGGTGGCCGGCTGCGGCCGACCGGCCGACCCCACGCTCGTGAAGATCGTGTCGAGCCTGCCGCGGACCGGGTCCGCGAAGCAGCAGTCGGACACGATCGTCCGTGGCATCCGGATGGCGATCGAGGAGGCCGGAGGTCGCGCGGGGCCGTTCCGCCTCGAATACCTCGATCTCGACGACTCGACCGCTGCGGCCGGCCAGTGGACCAGCGAGGCCGAGGCGGCCAATGCCCGCCGTGCCCTCCAGGACCCCGACGTGTGCGCGTACATCGGCACGTTCAATTCTGGGGCGGCGAAGGTCTCGATGCCGATTCTCAACCTGGGCGACCTGCTCATGGTCTCTCCGGCGAACACGGCGGTGGGGCTGACGAAGCCGGGACTCGGCGCGCCCGGTGAGCCCGACGTGTACCGTCCCACGGGCCGGCTCAACTACACGCGGGTCGTCCCCGCCGACGACCTGCAGGGGCCGCTGTCGGCCGACTGGGCGAAACAGCGGGGTGTGAAGACCGTCTACATTCTCGACGACAACGAGGTCTACGGCAAAGGCATCGCCGACCTGTTCGACGAGCGCTGCCGCGAGATCGGCATCGAGGTGCTCGGCCACGACTCGATCGACTCCAAGGCGCAGGAATTCAAGTCGCTCATGGCCACGATCAAGGCGCGAACGCCCGACCTCGTCTACTTCGGGGGCACGACGCAGACGAAGGGCGGGCAGCTCGCCAAGGACATGGCGGGGGCCGGCATCGAGGCAGTGTTGATGGTGCCCGACGGCTGCCGCGAGCAGGTGTTCATCGACGCCGCCGGTGCCGCCAGTCTCGAGGGGCGGTGCTTCGTGACGTTCGGCGGCCTGCCCCCGGAGAAGCTCGTGGGCAAGGGGCAGGCATTCGTGGATCGCTACCGCGAGAAGTTCGGCGAGGTTCCCGAGGCCTACGCCGTCTACGGCTACGAGGCGGCCAGTGTGGCCATCCGGGCGATCGCGGCGGCGGGCCGCAAGGATCGCCGCGCGATCGCGGATGCGGCGCTCGCGATCCGCGAGTTCGACGGCGCCCTCGGGCGGTGGGGTTTCGACGCGAATGGCGACACCACCCTGCGGACCCTCACCGTCAGCGGCGTCCGCGGCGGCCGTTTCGAGTTCGAGGAGATCCTCGACGCGAACGCGGCGGAGACCGAGTCCACCCCCACGCCCGCCGAACCGTCCTCCTAGGACCGCTGCCGTGTCGCTGCAGTTCCTCCTCCAGCAGTGCCTGATCGGGCTCACCAACGGAGCCCTCGTCGCGCTCATCGCGCTGGGCTACACGATGGTCTATGGCATCATCCGGCTCATCAACTTCGCCCACGGCGACCTGATCATGCTCGGCTGCTGCCTCGCGCTCTCGCTCGTGGGTGCCGCGGGCCTCGCCGGCTCCGGCCCGCTGGCCACCTGGGTGGGCGTGGTTCTGCTCGTGGCGGCCTGCGGCCTGTTCTGCGGCGGGCTCAACGTGGCCGTCGATCGCGTCGTCTACAGGCCGCTCCGCTCGGCACCCAAGCTCGCGCCCCTCGTCTCGGCGATCGGCGTCTCCTTCATCTTCATGAACGCGGGACTGTTCTGGCTGGGCCCCGCCGATCGTTCGTTCCCCGACCTGCTGCCGGCGGCGAACCTCTTTCCCGGCGGCTGGCTGCAGTTCACCACCAAGGATCTGCTCGTGCTGCTCGTGGTCGTGCCGCTGATGGTCGCGGTGACCACCTTCGTGAAGACGACGCGGCTCGGCAAGGCGATGCGGGCGGTGTCGCAGGACCCCACGGCCGCCGCGCTCGTCGGCGTGGACGTCGATCGCGTGATCGCGAGCACGTTCTTCATCGGCGGCTTCCTGGGTGGCGCGGCGAGCGTCATCTACGGGCTCTACATCAACACCATCAGCTTCCAGATGGGGTTCACGAACGGCCTCTACGCATTCACGGCCGCGGTGCTCGGCGGCATCGGCAGTCTTCCCGGTGCCGTGGTGGGCGGCCTCGTCATCGGGCTCGTGCGGGCGCTCACGAGCGCCTACGTTGGCGAGAAGTGGACCGGCGCGGTCGTGTTCGCGATCCTGATCGTGATCCTCGTGTTCCGGCCCGAGGGTCTGCTCGGCCGCGGGACGAAGGAGAAGGTGTGATGGGAAGGAGTCGTGGCATGTTCATGGGTTCCGCTCGGGGCTGCCCACACCCTCTCGCGGAACGTTCGCCTCGGCCTTCGTGGCCTCGGCTCTCTGCATGTCCGCTGCGCTTCGA
>CAIXGY010000193.1 GCA_903919035.1 uncultured Planctomycetaceae bacterium
ATTCCCCTCGATTCGCGGCTGGCGGAGCGCCTTCAGGCTCCACCATCGGGTTCGTGGAGGCCACGCTCCCGCTCATGGGCCAACCGTCACCCGGCAATCGCTTGCGAAAGTGCCGTTGACCGTCCTAGCCTTGCGACCCGGTTTCTGGTCCTGACAAAGGCCCGCGAACCACAGATCGAGGAGCATGTTCGCGAGGTCGAGCCAGCCGCCGTGAAACGCACCTTGGCGGGCGTGGAGCGGGTCTGGCGGGCGATCGAGTCGGGCGTGTTCTATCCGGCCCCCTCTACCGTCTCGTGCTCGTCATGCGGCTATCGGGCTGCGTGTCGGGCGTGGATGCAATAGCAGCGCTTAGCGACGATCGTCCTCGGTTGTGTCGGCATCCCCATTGGCCTCCTTGCCGGTTAACTGCTTCTTGATCGCGTTCCAATCCGACCAGTCAATCATTCCGAAAAAGAACCAGACAGTGGAGGATATAAAACCGAAGCAGCCGAGAAAGACCATCTCGGATCGTGGATGCTTTTCGCTGAACTGTTCATCCGGACCAAGCATGCCGAACAGCAGCACACACAGGCAGACCAACAGCATGAACACAAAGAATGGGATCTTTTGAATACGCTGCGGGTCACTCATGGTGCCATAGCCTATCTTGGTTATCAGCCGGGTGCTCGTCGTGTGGCTACCGTTCAGCGTGTCGGGCGTGGATGGGCTGAAACGCCTGACGAGAAAAAGGCGGCCGGGGTTGAAACACACCTCGGCCGCTTTTTTCTAGGTATCAGGCCACTCGCTTCCGCCGCAGAGTACCAAGGCCAAGGAAGCCTAATCCCACGCCTACCAGACCTAGGGTAGCCGGCTCCGGGACCACGAGGGCCTGCAGCGAGCCGACCTGCATATCCGCTGCCAATATGCTCGCTCCAGATGCCGCGCTGAACATTCCCGGCGACAGCGTAGAGCCACGGCCAAACGTCACTGAGCCCAAGACCGTGCCGGCGCCTGTGAGAGTTTGCCCGCTAGGGACCGTGTAGCCGCCGTAGCAAGCGCTCACGTCGAAACTGGCTCCACTGGAAAGGCTCACGAGCGGCGAACTGGAGATGGCCGCGGTGTTCGTGATCGCCAAGACACCCTGCTGGATCGAGGTTGTGCCCGTGTGCGCATTGCCGGCGTCGAGGATCGCTATCCCGCCTCCGGTCTTCACCACCGGTCGCTCTCCCGACAATGTTTCGTAGCCGAGCTGCCGCTGGGTGAGCGTGCCGCTCGACACGAAAAGGGACACCTGCTCGGCGGCAAACCGGGCTGCCGTGAAGTCTCGAACATCATCGATGAAGTCATCGAAGCCCGAGAGCGAGCTATCGACCAGAAACACGCCGTAGTAGCCGTGCTCGACGTTGATCCACGGCGTCGTGCCGAACACGCCGGGGCTGGAGAACTCGACCGGCTGCCCAGCCCCGTTCGTCCGTTCGATCCAGTTGCCCATGCCGTAGCCTTGATAGCTGTCAATGTCGCCGGGAACACCGGTTGCGATCGCGCCGCCGGTCTGGTCGCTGAGCATGAGTTGCACGGCTTCCGCCGACAGGATGCGTTGGCCTTTGAAGAGCCCTTGGTTGCCGACCATCTGCAGGTATGCGGCAAGATCGTTTACGGACGAGCGGACTCCGCCGGCGATCCGAGGGTTCGCCGCAGTGCCGACTCCAAGGTAATCGGTCACGTTCATGCCCAGCGGACCTGCGATCCTCGTCGTGAACAGATCGGCCCATCCCATGCCGCCGACGGCCTCAGCCACGGCTCCGGCCACGTGCATCGAAGCACCGCCGTACACGAACGACGCGCCGGGAGTCGCACGCATGATCGCGAACTGCCCAATGCCTGCGGCTGCTTCCTGTAGGGTAACTGTCGAGCTGCCCTCCCACTGCGTTGTCCCGGGCAAGCCCGACGTGTGGCTGAACATTTGGCGGACCGTAATGTCGGCCTTTCCATTGGGACGGCCAGCGAACGAGGTGAGCGTCTGGCCGACCGGCCTGTCGAGATCGAGCGTGCCCTGATCGAACAAACTCATGATCACGCCAGCCGAAAGCCACTTGGAGGCCGATGCGATCGGAACAACCGTCGTCCGGTCGTAGGTGCCCCAATACTGCTCGTGAATCACGTCGCCCTCGAAGTCGGCGATCAACAGGCCGGCGCCGGGGATCGTCGGCCGCGACGCGAGATACTCGGTGATCGGATCAGTCACGGGTGAGAAATCCGATATCGGTTGGGCGTGTCCCATCGAACCGGCAGCCAAGACGAGGATGAGAGCCACGTCTATACGGACGGCCACTGAGCGACGGGTGTGAGGCATGGCACGCTAACCGGGTGGAGGTTCGGGCCCCGCAATCGATTTAACTGGCGGTCACTCAAGAGGTTGCTCTCGTGCCGCGACCACGGGGCCAAGGATAGCTGGGCCCGTGGCTATTTTCGCGGCCCAACGTCAGTAACTAACCGACTACCCTCACCCCCACCGCCACTTCGGAGGCTCGCCCTTCCACCAGCAG
>CAIXGY010000194.1 GCA_903919035.1 uncultured Planctomycetaceae bacterium
AAACCTAAGGCGGAATCCGACCTACAACCTCACCGTCGAGCTCTCTCGTTCCGATCGGGTGATCGTCATCGACCCGCTCATGGCCACGCGGCTCGACAAGATCATCTCGCTCAACGGCGGCGCCAGTCGCTCCGACCCACACTACCTCCGCCGCCACAGGTTTGCCGACTTCCGTCAGACGTTCGCAGGCAGCGGCACGCCGCGGCCCTTCATCATTCCCCGGCTCAACTGGCAGAAGTTCGCGGCGGGCGACACCGACACGATGCTGGCGATGGCCGAGCACCTGTTTCGCGATCAGGACAATTTCTCGATCGATCTGCCCGCCAATGAGGACGACGCACCCGCCCCCCGATTCGATGTCGGCCTGACCAAGACGCCGGTGCGTCGACAGGCGGAGGGGCGGATGTCGTGGCTGCTCATGATCCAGCCGGAGGATGCGGGGCCGGTTTCCACCAACTGGGAGGCGGGAAGGTACTTCGACGTCTCGATGGTCGTGTTTCAGGACCGCAAACTGCCGCCGCTCGTGCCGGATGCGCCGCTCGAGGGAGAGTATCCGTTGGACGGCCAGTGGAGTGATCTGACGGGCATGCTCACGATCACCGTGCCGGCGGACGGGCCGACCGAGGAACTCGACGAGGACGATGTCCGCGACCTGTTCCGTGCCGGCGCCTGGATCCTGCTTGCTCCGCAGACAAGTTACGACTCATCCTCGGTCGAGAGCACCCAGCGGCTCGACTGGGTGCGGATCCAGACCGCCCGCATCGAGAAATTGGCCAACGGCTTCAGCGTGGAGGTGCTCCTCGAATCCGAGCCGGCCGCGACGATCCTGTATCCCCGCGGTAGACCCGCGACACCAAGCGTCTCGCCGCTCGTCGTGCTGGCCTACCAGGGCGTCGTCGCCGTGGTGAACAAGACCATGCGGCTGGAGCCCTGACGCCATGACAGCGCTGCGAGGCATCGTGCGTCGACCATCCCTTGCCGCCGACACCCGGCGCGGCGTGCTGCTGCTCGTCGTGCTCAGCATGCTCACGCTCTTCATGCTGCTGGGCGTGACGTACCTCATCTTTGCCAGCCGCGTGCGAACCACGTCGCGGGCCTTTCTGCGGATCGCCGACGACCAGGCGAAGACGACGGTCACCTTCAGGTCTTTCCTCAGGGATGCCGCCCTGCAGGTGATCCGCGGCACCGATTCCACGCGGTCTGCGATCCGCTACCACGACCTGTTGGGCGACAAGTATGGATCCTCGCGACGGTGTAACACCGATGAGCGGGAGATCGTCGCCGGCGGGCAATTGCTTCGATTGCGTATTCCAAATTTAGACACAGCTGCACAACTCGTGGGCCGGGTGATCACGTTCATCGACGCGCCGACCGGGGTGGAGGGCACCAGCACCCGAATCGCGGCCGCTGAGAACGCGGTCGGTGGTATCGACATCTGGATGGTTCGGCCCGCGAAGGCGACGGCAGGGAACATCGGCGACATCCGCACGGTGCTCGTCAACGGTCGGGATTTCGGTGGTCATGGATTTTCGACCCTGCCTGCCTCCGGGCGGGGGATGGCATCACTGGACGATTCCTCGCTGACGCCCAATCAGGCCGTCAGCCCGCCGATTGATCCTGATTCCCCGCTGGATCCCCCGCCGCTCATGCCAGATCAGGCCAACGAGGATTATGACGCGATCGACGAGCAGAACGTGGCGTTGGCGGCAGTCGATGGGGATGTGCGTTCCTTCGAGCGTCGCGACCTCGTCAAATATTGGATGCGTGAATTTGGCCGCCGCACGACTGCGGCGACGGAAGCGGACGCCGCGCGCCAGTTGCTCGAACTGGCGATCCTGAAGCCGCCCGAGACGCCGACCGGCGATGTGAATTACAGGGAGATGCTCAATATTCGCCGGGCCACGCTGCGACCGTTCGCATTCGACCACTATCAGGATCAGCGAGACGGCTACGATTTCACCGGCCGCCGGCTCGACAGTCTTGGCGTTCTCGTCGATCATCCCGGTGACGTCGATACCGACGGCGACGGCACGCTCGACAGCGTGTGGCTCGATCTCGGTAGCGCGGTCACGCTGATGCCCGACCGAAAGTACGTGAAGCCGCTGTTCGCGATTCGCTGCATCGATCTTGGGGGCCGCGTGAGCCTCAACGCCCACGGCAGCCCGATGCACGCCCCCTCCTTTGATCCGCGCTCGGTCGCAGGGTTTGCGCCACGGCGGAATTCGGACGGCACGCGGCAGTCGCCGCAGCAGCTCAAGCGGGGCCTCGGCTTCGGGCCGGCCGACGTGAGGCTCGACGCGGCGCTCGATCCGAAGAACATGGCGGCCGTGATGTTCGGCAGCAATGCGGCCGGTGGCGCCGCCATGGGCATCCGTCGGGACGTCGGTGCGATCGTTGGCCGTTATGGCGATCGAGTCGGGTCGGTGGAAGATCTCCCCCGGGCGGGCCAGCCGGGCGAGCGGGAGTGGCCGGTAAGCGGAGTGCCCGACGATTTTGCCAGCCAGGGCGGGCGGGCCAGTCGGTTTCTCGGTAGTCCTCCCGACTTTTGGAGTCGGCTGGCCGTGGGCATCGACCATCGGGGCCATCCGCTCTACGCAAACGTGGCGCCGGCTCTTGACGTGCAGGAAACCACCGACAACCCCTACGAACTCGATCTCTACGCACCCCGGCCGGGTAACGGCTATGCCCAGCCGGCTTCGCCCGCCGCCAACGTCGATCAGCCATTCACGGCGGCCGAACTCGAGACGCTCGTTCGGCCATTCGACCTGGACAACGCGGCCGCCCTGCCCCCTCGGGTGCTGGCGCTGTCGCTGGCCGGCAAGCAAGATGCCCTCGCGAACAACGCCGGGCGGGTCACGGTCGACACCTGGGACACCCCCGCCGTGATCCCGAACGACGGCGTGAGTATCGCGCCGGGGACGCACGATGCCGACCTCGTGAACGGCCTCAAGATGGAGCTCAATCGCCCTTTCGGCGACGGCGAGGACAGCGACGGCGACGAGATCGCCGACGAACCCGGTGAGATCAACGATCCGTATGCGAAGACGTTTACCGCCCGGGACGGCACGACGAAGAAGTGGTTGCTGACCGGCGGTCAGACTCTCGGCGTCTCCCAGCCTGGCCCCGACGAGCCGCATCTGCGGGCCCGCCAACTCTTCGCGTGGCATCTGTTCAATCTTGTGGACGGCCTGCGGAGCTTGTTCGCCGGAGCGGATGGCAAGGATCCGGGATTCCGGCTCTTCGGCGTGAAGGCCGATCAGGACGATGACAACGTCTCTACCGATCCCGCGCTGAAGCCGGTCGCGGTCGATGGCAAACTCAACAAGCCAGAAGACCCCAACGCCGGCTCGTTCGTCGGGGCACAAGAGCCCCACAATCAACGAGTGCTCGCCCAGTGGGCCGTCAACGTCGTCGATTTTCTCGACGCCGACGCGATCATGACGCCCTTTCGGTATGCCCCCGGTACCAACGACACCAACGTGGTCTGGGGCTGTGAACACCCCGACGTGATGATCACCGAAACGCTCGCGTTTCATGACCGCCGCACGGCCGACACGCCCTGCGATGTCTCCGGCGAGACGACCGACGATTTTCGCGCCGAGTACGCCGAGAAGTATGACCGGTGGATGGCCTGGTGGAATTCCGGCAGGGTGACACCCGAGCCGCCGTATCCGAGCGTGACCGATTCAGACTCGGACAACGGCGACCTGGATGACACCAATTTCGACCAGGTGAGGATCCCGGAGGGCTCACTGTTTCTCGAATTGCACGGACTGCGCAGCCCCACTGCCCCGCATCTGCCCAGGGAGCTGTATTCGTTCGATGACGTTCGTGGGACATGGCGTCTCGACCTCGGACGGGTGCCAACTGGGTCGAAGGCGCCGGTCTGGCGGCTGGCGATCTCCTCCCGCCGGTCCCGCCGGGTGCCGGGAGATCCTCCGGCTGCCGACGTGTTCAAGCGAATCGCGGACAATCCCGACACGGAATGGCTGATGCCCACGTCCGTGCCGGACAGGATAGGAACCCACATCAGCATCGATCGCTACGTGTGGTTCAGCGCAAACGGCGCCGTGTTGCCGCCGAACGGTGCTACCGGTGACACCCTGAAGGCAGCCGGAAACGGCCCTACACGGCACAACACCTTCTACCTGCGCGACACTAGCCTGTCGGCGACACTGCGGCCGGGGGGCTACCTCGTGGTGGGCCCCCGGCCCGTCACCCATGTCGGGAGCGTCGAGGACGGTTCCGGTGACCAGAAGTGGGGCGTGCCCGCCAAGCAACGGATTCAACTCTCACCCTCCGTCACGGTGTATGGGCTCGACGGCTCGATCAATCCCACCGTCGCGAAGCCGAACGACGCCCGGTTCGGCAATCCGCTGCCGCCGCCGGCATCTCGGCCCGAGACGTCGGCCGTCTGGGTCGCCATGGCCCCGCCGCAGGCCTGGACCGCGACGTGGAACCCGTCGTGGACGGGCGTCGGCACGAGCGGCATCGGCCTGAACGTTTCCGAGCCGCTTGCGGATGACTACTACCCTTGCCCGACCTACCGGAATCCGGCCACGGGCCTCCGTGACGCCTACGGGCCGCTTGATGACGACACGCACACGTCGTTTCCCACCCTGCCGGTCGATCGACTCGGCGGCCCACTCACTGAATGGATGCTCTCCGGCGGTTCGTACGCCAATTTCTGCACGGTCTTCGTGGAGCGTCTCGCCGATCCCACCAAGGGCTTTGAGAGCGATCCGACCAGTCCCGCCTGGAATCCCTACATCGTGGTGGATTTCATGCCGATCGATCTCACCGTCTTCAACGGCGAATCAAGGCATTCCGATCCCGAGGAGACGCAGGGTGAGGATCGCGGTTTAGGGGCGGCACTGCCCGTGGCCCAAGTGCCGACGCCCGGACCGCCGGTTTCCCCGGACAAGGTGCCGCTGCCGCAGTCAGGGCCGACTCTCGAGGCTCGCCACGTCTATTTTCATTCGAGGCAGCGCGGCTTCGGCAGTGACCTGCCCGGGTACGACAACGACAAGACGCTCTTCGGGCTGGGCGAGGCCGCCAAGCCGGTGAGCCGCAATCTCCATCCGTTCAAGCCGCTGGGATCGCTCGCGGACGTCGGTGACACGCCTCTGCGCCGAACGACTGTCGATCCGACCGTCGATTTCACCGACCCGACGAAGTATCGACTCCCCGGGGGGCGGCCCACCGTCGCGCGGGATGCGGCGTCGTTGCCGGCCGAGAGCCGCGCCTACTTCCTCCACGAACTTGGCCAGTCGCCGGCCGGTCGGACAACCCCGGCCGAGTGGCAGCAAATCCCCTATCACTCCCTGGGCTGGGTGAATCCGTCGTTCGGTCGGCGACTCGATGAGGCCGACGGTGTGCCGCGGTCGTACGCCGGTGCCCCGGACAGGCCGTTTCCCTGGCTCGTTTGGAATGACAGGCCTTTTGCCAACCCCTACGAGTTGATCCACGTGCCCCGCACGCCGCCCACGCGGCTGCTCACCAACTTCCGCAACCTCGACTATCCCGCCGGCCTCGAGGCCGATGGAGTGACGCGGAAGTATGGCAACGTGCAGGCGTCATCGGGCTCCTACCATGCCGCGGACATGTTCGCTGCCTGCACTCCGGGTGCGCACTTGCTGCCCATCACGTCGATCACCGACGTGCCGGCCCCCGGATCGACCCGGTCGAGGCATGCCGACGTGCTCGTCCGGCTGTTCGAGTATGTCCGCGTCGCCAGCCCGTTCCGGGGCTCGGAGACGATCCTGGCCGGCGTCGGTGAAGATGGTCGCCCGGACCGTTTCGTGGGACCGTTCAATCGCGTGTCGAAGTACCGCGAGCCCGGCAGGATCAACGTCAACACGATCGACCGCACGGACGATCCGGCCGATCCGGCACGGTTTCAGGCGGTGTGGAACGCGATCTGCGGTGTGGCTTCGGGAACAGCCACGCCCTCCTTTTCAGTCATCGCAGCCTCCGGAACCATCACGCTTCCCTACGACACGGGCAACGCGACCTTCCGCCGGCCGTTCCGAACGGCATCCGGCATTCGAACGACTGATTTCACGGGCACGAATGATCCCGAAGGCCCGGCCA
>CAIXGY010000195.1 GCA_903919035.1 uncultured Planctomycetaceae bacterium
TCGATGCCGGCCTCGCTTCGCACTCCGTGCTGCTCTCGGCCTGCAACGCCGGCTCGACTGCACGGGCATCCCCGACGCCGGGACAGGCGCGGTGACGTGCGCGGATCACGTGGGGGCCGTGCGTATATAATGCTGCTGCCAGCCCTGGAAAGGAGCGTGAGGCGATACGTTTTCTGCCATGCCCGTGCTGAGCCGACACCATGCCGGTGAGCTCTTAACGAGGCTCGTTGGGGGCCGAATATCGTTCTGGCAGCATGTCACGCCGGCAGCCTTCGGGCCCGACCGGATCACGTGCCCCGGAATTCAAGGCACCCCCGTCTTTATTTGAACGAGCTCTCCGCATATCGCGGCACCACGACATTGCGGTGGAAAACGTATCGCCCCGCGTTCCCGCTCACGACAGGCCCAGCGGCCGATCGGCACGCGGCGGCTCGCGATCACTCCTGATCCTGCGGCCCCGACGGCGCCGGCGACGCCGCGGCCGTGGTGGATCGAGGATCGCCAGGGCGCTCGCGACGCTCGTGGCCACGAGCGCCACGACGAAGGCCACGCCCAGCCCCAGCGCGACCCCGGTGCAGACGGCCGCAGCGGCCGCGTCGCCCAGCGCCCGCAGCAAGCCCCCGAGCGCGAGCACCACGACGATCGCCACCGGGAGGAGGACGATCGACACGAGACCACACGTCAGCCCACGCCTCACGCTCGTTCCTTTCATCGCCTGTCACGGCTCCAGCTCGACTCGGTCGCGAAATTGTCGGTTCGCGGCCGATACCACGTCAAGCAACGATACGGCTCCGGGCTGCTGCCGCGACCGGGCTCGGGTACGATGCTGGTTTAGCCGCATTCGGCGGCGCTGCCGGACACGACCGCGGCATGAACCGCCTGCTCACCGCCATCGTCGCCGTCACGATGCTCGCCGCCGCTCCGGCGGTCGCGCGCGGGGACCGCGTCGAGTTGTCCGACGGGCGCGTGCTGGAGGGCCGGTTCACCTTCGTCGACGGCGTGGCCGGCGATCCGTTCGCCGACGAGCAGGAGGGGGATCGCCCCAGCGGGCCGATCGTGGTCTGCGACGACGGCCTGACGCGAACCATGGTCTCGAAACGACGGATCGTGAAGGCGGAACCGGCCCCCGTCGACCTCGGCATGGAGCGGCTCGTGATCCCGCAGCGGATTCCCGAGTCGGGGCGGCGGGTTGCGGGGATCGGCAGCCTCCTGGGCGCCACCCCATTCGACGAGTTCGGGCGGCGCATCCTATCGCTGTCCACACTCGACGGCCGGGTCGACGTGGTGCAGGGCATCACCGACATCACGCCGCGATGGGTTCGCGTCCAGGGCGTCCAGACGGAGCGGCCACTGCTCCTCGACATGCGGCTGGCCACCTCGTCGATCCCTCACGACGTGCTCCGCACGGTGATCGCCGGCCGACTCGACCGCGACGATTCGGAGCAGCGCTTGCGACTCGTACGGCTCCTGCTGCAGGCCGAACGCTACGAGGACGCCACCCGCGAACTCGACGACGTGCTTCGCGACTTTCCCGATCTGGCCGCCCTCGCCACCGAACGGGATAGCCTCGCCCGGCTGTCGTCCGCACGACTCCTCGACGAAATCCTGCTCCGCGGCCGGTCCGGCCAGGATCGCCTGGCCATCGGCCTGCTGGAGAAGTTTCCCGTGGAGGGGACTGCCGGCGAGACGCTCGAGGCGGTCCGCGAGGCCCGCGACGACTACCGCACGCGGCGGGAGCGGGCGGCCGCGCTCGTCGACCAGATCCGACGCCGGGTGTCGCGGCTGGGTGACGCCGGCGATCGTGAGGCCGCCGTGCTGGTGGCCGACGAGATCGAACGGGGGCTCACCTTCGCGACGCTCGGCCGACTCGCGACGTTCGAGCGGATCGGCCTCGGCGCCGAGATCCCGCCGGATCGGGCGGTGGCCCTCGCCGTGAACGGCTGGCTCGGGGTGCCCGGCGGTGACAACCTCAAGGTGGCGCTGTCGGCCGTCCGCGTCCGGGGCCTCGTGCGCGACTACGTTACCGCGAACGAGGAGGCGGCTCGTGCCACCATCCGAGCCGCGATCGGCGACGAGGAGGCGGGCGACGCGGTCACCGTGGCGGCGGTGGCCGCCGCGATGCGGCCACCGCTCGATCCACCGGAGGCATCCGCCGCAGGACTGCACGAACTCGAAGTGCCCGGACTCGGCGACGGCGAGGTCCTCACGTGCCTGGTGCAGGTGCCGCCCGAGTACGACCCGCTGCGCCGCTACCCGACGATTCTCGCGCTCCACGGCGCAGGCTCCTCGCCACAGGCTCAGGTCGAGTGGTGGGCCGGCGTGCCCGACGCCGCCGGCGTCCGCCAGGGACAGGCGGGCCGCCACGGCCATATCGTCGTCGCGCCGGCCTGGGGCCGAACCGGCCAGCAGGCCTGCGAGTATTCGGCTCGCGAGCACGCCGCCGTGCTCGCTGCGCTCCGCGAGGCCATGAAGCGGTTCGCCATCGACACCGATCGGGTCTTCCTCACGGGCCATGCGGCCGGCGCGGATGCAGCCTGGGACGTGGCGCTCGCGCATCCCGACCTCTGGGCCGGATGCGTGCTCGTATCTCCGACGGCCGACCGCTACGTGACCCACTACTGGCGGAACGCCCGGACGCTGCCCCTCTACCTGATCGCCGGAGAACTCGACGGGGCATGCCTGAAACGCAATGCGGTCGACATCGACCGGTACCTGACCCGGGGTTATGACGCGACGTACGTCGAGTACCGGGGCCGCGGACATGAGCACTTCTCCGACGAGATTCTCCGCGTGTTCGACTGGCTCGGGCGGAAGCGACGGACGTTTTTTCCGACCGAGATCGACGCGGTGTCGATGCGTCCGTGGGACCGCTTCTTCTGGTGGCTGGAGATGGAAGGGGCCCCGCCACGGACGGTCGTCCTGCCCACTGATTGGCCTCCCCCGCCGAACACCCGTCCCTGCAGCGTGGAGGGGCGAACCACCGCCACCAACGGCATCTCGGCGCACTGCGGAGCTGACCGGGTGCGGGTCTGGCTAGCGCCCGAACTCGTCGACTTCACGCGCCCCGTGACGGTGACGCTCGACGGCCGCACGCTGCACAAGGGCCCGGTGACGGCCGATGTGGCCGTGCTCCTCGAAGATCTCCGCACCCGCGGCGACCGGCAGCGCCCGTTCCACGCCGTCGTCGAATCGACCCGAGGCCCGCGCGGCCGCTGATCGTCGCGATGCACGAAGTCCGGCGCCCCGCACCAGGCTGCGGCTCCACGGCACCGCGACCACGACCGCTTCCAGACAGCCACGGGGGCGCGGATTGGCAACCTGCACGCGGCAGACCGCCCCGCACAGCGTCACCGGTCGACGGCCGTGCCGGGCTTCCGCGCCACGCCGGCATCGGCTGCGGGCCGCGGCAGCGACATCCCGGCGATGTACCAGCCGTCGGGACGCGGCTCCAGCGCCAGCGCCGCGGTGCCCAGGTATCGCCGGATCACGTCGAACTCCGGCAGCAGGCTGCCGTCGATCCGCTGCTCGCGAACCGAGCCCCGCTTGCCGTCGCCCAACGCACCGTTGAGCAACTGGCCGAACACGCTCTTCGACTTGGGCATCGCCCCCTGCCGGAGCAGTTCATACGTCGGCTGCAACGACTCGTCCTCGCGCAGGAACGTGACCGACGCCTTGCCGCCGGGCACGAGTCGTTCGACTTCCGCCACCGCGGCCGAGAAGTCGGCCGCGGTTCCTAGCGACCCGCCGTCGACCGCCTGCACCAGCACCCGCTCCAGCGCGTCGCGATGCGAGGCGATGAACAGGTGGCCGAGGGCCACGGAGACCGACGAATGGGGCAGGAGTTTCTCGTCCCGATTGTCGCGGAGGCGGGCCCGGCGGCGATGTGCCTCGTCGTCGGGGTCGTGCACGGGATCGGTGGCACCGGGCGTCACGACGGCGCCGGGAATGTCGACGTCGAGCTGTGGCAATTCCGCCGAACGGTCGATGAGTTCCCAGGCGGCGTGCCCGTTGATCTCGATCTTCCGCATGTCGCTGTCGGCATTCATGACCTTGGCGATCGTCTCGGCGACCCTGGCCTCGTCGGCCACCTCGAGGGCGATCACGAGCCGCTCGGCATCGGTGTCACGCGGATCGACGTGGTCGGTCACCACCGTCAGCCGGCCGGTGAGACAGTCCACCAGGTCCTTCTCGACGTCGATCTGCGGGCCGTCCGGATCCTCCTTGAGCGACGCGATGACGTCGTCGTACACCCCCTTGTCGCCCACGATGTCATCGACGAGGGGCTCCGCTGCGACGAACGCGGCCTTCAGATCCCAGCGGAGCGTGGACCAGCCCGAGAGTTTCTGCGGCGCCCATCCGTGGGGCCGCGGCGTCTCGATCGGCAGCAGCCTCAGCATCCGAGCGGCGCCGTCGTAGCAGTCGGGAGCGAGCGGCTCGCGGCCGGGCAGGGCGGGGGCGTGGATCATCGTGTGGTGGCGAATGCCGTGACCGCCTTCGGCGAAGGCCACGAGACCGCCGGCCGCCTTGATCGCGTCGAACCCCTGCCGTGCGAGGATGGTCACGTAGTCGGGGCCCTTCTTCTTCTCGCGGGCGGGCCGCGACGCCTGAAAGGCCTTCGCGAATCCGAGCGGATCGACGAACCACCGCAGCGGGGGCGCCGCCTGCGGCAGCCCCGACCGGCACGGCTGCATCACGCCGGAGAACGACGCCAGGGAGCCGAGGCTGTCCTTCCGGCCTTGGGCGAGCACGCCGAGCGCCTGACCGACCTGCTGGGCGTCGTCACCGACGAGCAGGGCCTGCGGAGCGAGGGCGAAGGCCACGCGACGATTCGTCGGCACGCGGTCGTCCTGGGGGTCGTCGGGAAGGGCATACACGGTGAGCTGCGGCGGGGCGTCGGCGATCGTCACGACCGAGGCCTTCCGCTCCAGGAGCCTGGTCTTGATCCGCTCGACGAGTTCCTTGGCCTCGGTCTCATGACCGGTCGTGTCGACGAGCAGGAGCGTGGCCAGCCGGCCTGGCTCGGCCTCGATGGCCCCGACGGCGACCTCGCCACCGGGCACCTTTTCCAGGTCCTCGAGAGTGAGGCCCAGCTTTTCCAGCCGCTGGCGGCCGTTCTTCGAGACCTGCTCGCGGACGGAGTCCACGAAAGCCTTCATGGCGGGGTCATTGACGAGTTGGCCGTAGGGCGAACCGTCGAACCGCTCGCGGAAGGCGTCGGGATCGGGAACGCTCAGCCAGGCCCGGGTCGTGTCGGGGAAAATCTGCTCGCTCGCGGTGAAACCGCCAGCGAGGACCTCGACCGCCGTCAGGACGGCGAGGCAGGCCGCGGCGGAAAAGACCGTGCGGAGGCGGGCGATGGTGAATCCGGGCACGACGCGTCTCCTCGGGGGCTTGGGCTGCGCCGCGAATCCCTCCGCGGCCCCGGGAGTCTGGCAGGATCGGCCGGATTGCTCAACATCAGTCCGCCGGCCGGAATGCCCCAGGACGGGGCCGCGGCACCGCCCCGCGTCATAGCCATCAGGGCCACGAGTGGCATGCACAGCGCGATTGCCAACGCGGTCTCCCCGGCGACGCCCGCCGCATGCGCCCCGGCGACCACCACCAGGAGGCCGGCCGCACCGCCCGCGATCGCCGCGGCGATCCCGAGCGGCACGGCCGCGGTGGCCGACGTCCCGGCGAGCGCGGCCGCCACCAGCGGCGGCCAGA
>CAIXGY010000196.1 GCA_903919035.1 uncultured Planctomycetaceae bacterium
GGATTGCGAAGCGCGGGCAGCATCGAGTGAGCGACGGGCACGAAGCCCGTCGCGAACGTCCGAGCGAGACGACATGGGCATCCCCAACGCCGGGACAGGCGCGGTGACGCGCGAGGATCACGTGGGGTCCGTATTACGCGTGAGCCGGATCGGGCAGCTTCCGGCGCAGGGCCGCGACGACCGGCGGCGGCACGAAGCGCAGCAGCGCCTCGTCGTCGGCCAGCGGCGTGATCTGCTTGAGCAGCGACGACGAGATGTGGGAGTAGGCGGCGTCGGCCATGAGGAACACCGTCTCGACCCCCGGATCGAGCTTGCGATTGGCAAGCGTCATGGTGAACTCGGCCTCGATGTCGGTGAGCGACCGCACGCCCCGCAGGAGCACCTGGGCCTGCTGCTCCCGCACGAACGCCACCGACAGGCCACTGAACCGCTCCACCCGCACGTTGCCCAGGCCGCCCACGCTGGCCTGCACGAGCTCGACCCGCTCCTCGAGCGAGAACAGCGGCTGCTTGTCGGGATTGATGCCCACGCCGACCACGAGGGTGTCGAAGATCCGGGCAGCCCGGCCGATCACGTCGAGGTGTCCCAGGGTGATGGGGTCGAACGAGCCGGTGTAGACGGCGGTGCGTGCGGACCGGGATGCGGACACGGGGGCGGGCTCCGGGGGCCTCGGTCGACGCGGCCAGCCGTGGGGGCGGCCGCTCTGGATCGCGTGACGGACCACGGTATGGTAAGTCGGAGTCGTCGGGACTGAAACGCGGCCCTGCCTCCGGAGCCACTCGCGTGTCGAAAACGCTCGCCCTGACGGGCCTGATCGTCTCGGGGCTCGTCGCGATCCTGTTCGTCGCCGACCTGGCTGCGGGCTTCCCCTTCCAGCGGGCCAGCGTGGTCGCCGACGCGGGCTTCATCCTCGCCAGTCTGATCGTGGCCTACCTGAGCTGGACGCTCATGGAGCGGTAGCGGACTGCGGAACGCGTCTGCCGCCGCGCGACGCGGCGTCAGGCCGCCTTGAGCACCGAGGCCGAGAGCGGTGCCGACCGCCGGCCCTCGAGGATCGCGGGCAGGCCGGCGAGCGTCACGGCCGTGGCCCGCCCCCCCGCCACGCCGCGGCGGGTCCAGTCCAGCAGCCGCTGCAACCGTGCGGCCCCCTCGGCATCCGCCACGGCGAGGCCGCCGCGTCGCGGGGCGGGTAGGCCGGGCAGCCACGACCACGCGGTCGACCGCCGGGGCGGACAGAACCGCACCTCCCACAATCCCCACGCCACGTTGCGGCAGGGCCACCCAGTGGGCGCGGGCCTGCGGCTCCCTCGCCCCACGTCGGCGAACGCGTCCACGGCCACGATCCGGATGCCTTCCTCGGCGAGCACCGCATGGTGGGCGAGCGGGCCGCCCCGCAGCACCGCGGCCTCGAGGTCCGGCACCAGATGTCGCGCCTGCACGAGCGCCCGACGCAATGTTTGCCGTGATTCCAGCCAGGCCGGATCGATCGCCAGCGCCAGGGCGGCCGCCGCGGGCCGCGGGTGACTCGCGAGCGAGTCGAGGTCGACGACCCAGGTGACCGGCGTCGCGGTCGGCGTCGCGCTGACGCCCGAGCGCGGCCACGCCGCGCAGACGACCACGGTCGCAGGAGACGTCGTGACTGGCATCCGACACACCCCCAGGGCAGCGCGGCCGCCGCGGGCCGGGGTGGTCCCGGCCCGCGCGGCGCTTCCGCCCCCCGTCGGTATCGACGGTCGCCTCCGGGCTCTGCACCGACGGCCGCCGGGCCGGCACCGTCGGCAGGGTCGCGGTGACCGGCCGCCTTACCCGGCCGACTGCGCCGACTCTGCCGGCGGCGTGGCGCGGGCCGTCCGGGCCGACTCCCACGCCACGATGCCCGCCACGAGCGACTCGGCCGTGGCTCGAACCGCCTCGACTGTCGGCCGCAGCCCCGCCGCCTCGAGCGCGGCCGATGTGATCGGGCTGATGCTCGCGATCCGCCAGCGGCACAGGCGGTCGCCGAACACCTGGGCCGCCGCCGTGGCGATCGCCGGACTCGTCACGGTGATCCACTCGACGGCCGCGCGATCGATCTCGTCGAGCGTTGCCGGCGGCAGATCGCACGGCCGGCTCGCATAGGCGGCCACCTCATCGACGTGATGGCCCCGCGTCTCGAGTTCCCGCCGGAGCACGTCGCGGCCCCGGTCGGCCCGCACGAGCAGAAACCGCCCGCCGGCCGCCACGGTCGCGAAGGCCGCCGCGAGTCCCTCGGAACTGGACGTCTGCGGCTCGAGGTCGACCACGAAGCCCGCGGCGTCCAGTTCGCGGCGGGTCGCGGGCCCGATGGCCGCGAGCCGGGCGGTGCCGAGGGCGCGGGCGTCGCGGCCCGCGGCCCGCAGCCTGCCGGTGAACCCACGCACGCCGTTGACGCTCGCGAACACGACCCAGTCGTAGGTGTCGAGCCGGGCGATCGCGTCGTCGAGCGGCGCCCACGAGTCCGGCGGCCCGATCCGCACCAGCGGCACGTGGATGCAGCCGCCGCCGGCATCCCGCACACGGGCGGCCATGTCGTCCCCCTGCCCTTCCGGCCTGGTGACGAGCACCGTGCGGCCGGCCAGCGGTCCGAGCGGCGGCCGCGCCGCGGCACCGACGATCACGGCGGCCGGGGGCTGCCAGCCGTGCAGCGCGACGTCGGCAGCCAGCCCGCCGAGTGTCGTCGACGCAATCCGCTCATCGGGCCACGAACACCGGCTGACGACGGTGACGGGCGTGCCGGCGTCGCGGCCCGCGGCCACGAGCGCGCGGGCCCAGCGGGCCGCCTGCTCCACGCCCATGTAGACCACGAGCGTGCCCGGCAAGGCTGCCAGCCGCGCCAGGTCGCAGGCCTCCGCCTTGGCGTCGGCCTCGTGACCCGTGACGATCGTGAGGCTCGAGGCGCCAGACCGCGTGGTGAGGGGCACACCCGCCGCCGACGCGGCCGCGAGGGCCGCGGTCACACCTGGCACGAACTCGCATGGGATGCCCGCCTGCCGCACGGGCTCGAGTTCCTCGGTGAGCCTCGCGAAGACCGTCGGGTCGCCCCCCTTGAGGCGCACGACGTACCGGCCGGCGGCGGCGAGGGCCACGAGCATCCGCCCCACGCTCGCGCCCGGGTCGGCGTCGTCGGCCCGCGGCACGGGAATCCGCTCGGCCCGGGTGCCGACCGCGTCGATCAGGGCCGTCGGCACCAGCGCGTCGTACACGATCGCGTCCGCACGGCGCAGGCAGTCGGCGGCCCGCAGTGTGAGCAGATCCGCGGCGCCGGGACCGGCGCCGACGAAGGCGATGCGTCCCGGCGGCGTGCTCGATCCTGCGGCGGGTGCGTCGGCCATGGGCGGGGGGGCGGGCGGTGATTGCGGGGGCCGGGTTCCGGCCCCGCGCTGATGGACATACACTTCCAGGGCGACGCCTTACGCCAGCATCGAACCCCATGCCCTCCGATTCTACCGCGGCATCCCCCGGCTCCATCGACCCCTCCGCCTCGGCCGGAGCGGCGACCCTCACCCCGGTGGAACGGTCGAGGCTCTTGCAGTGCTTCACCCGCGGCACCCAAAACGCCCCGACGAACCTCGACTATGCCATCGAGATGTTCGCCGTCTGCGTGGCGGGCGATCCGTCCAATGCCGTCTACCTCCAGGGGTTGCTCGGCGTGCTGAAGCGGAAACACGCCGGAAAGAAGGGGCTGGGCCTGTCCAACCTGTGGTCGGCCGGCTCCCGGGTGGGCCTGAAGAAGCTGGCCGCCACGGCCCAATGGCGCGACATCGTCAAGCAGGGCGTCGAGATCATCAAGAGCAACCCCGGCGATCATGCCTGCCTCCTCGCGATGGCCGAGGCCTGCGGCAACCTCATGTATGGAGACGCCCAGGGCGTCTACCTGCGGGCCGCCCTCGACGCGTCCCCGGCCGACGCCGAGGTCAACCGGCAATGCGCCCGCTTCGCGGCCAATCAGGGGCATTTCGACCAGGCGATCGAGTGCTGGCGACGGATTTCCAACCAGAAGGGCCTCCGCGAGGAGGCCGACCGCGAGATCGCGCGGCTGTCGGTCGAGAAGACGATCGTGGCCGGCCAGGGCATGGTCGGCCGGCCGACCGCCGGCGCGGGCGCCGCGGGCAAGAAGCCCGAGGCGGGCGGCCCGACCGCGTCGGCGCCGACCGATCGCGTCGCCGAGTTGACCGCGCAGATCCGTGCCACGCCGACGGCGATCGACGCCTATCTGGAACTGGCCGACCTGCTCGAGCGCGACGCCACCGTGGAGCAGGCGGAGAAGGTGCTCGCCCAGGCGCTGGCGGCGTCGGGGAACGATCTCAAGGTGCAGGAACACATCGAGGATCGCACGCTCCGCTGGTCTCGTCACAAGGTGCTGCTCGCCGAGAAGCGGCTGGCGGACGGCGACACCCCCGAGGCCCGGGCACTCGTCGAGCGACTCAAGGGGGCCCAGATCAAGCAGGAGATCGACGTCTACGCCGCACGCTGCGCCCGCTACCCGGAGAACGTCATCTGGAAGTACGAACTGGCGATGCGGCTCAAGGCGGCGGGCAACCACACCGAGGCCATCAAGCACTTTCAGCAGGTCGTCCAGGATCCGCGGCGCAAGGGGGCCGTTTCGCTGGAACTCGGCGAGTGCTTCCAGAAGATCAAGCAGTATCAGCTCGCCATGCGGAGCTACCAGGCTGCGGTGGAGGCCCTGACCGACCGGGAGCCGGAGCTCCGCAAGCGGGCCCTCTACCGGGCGGGCGTCTTGGCCACCGGTCTGGAGGATCCCGATTCCGCCCGGAAGTATCTCTCCGCACTGGCCGCCATCGACTTCAACTACCGCGACGTGGCCCAGCGGCTGGACAAGTTGGGGGCGGCGAAGGATAACAGTGCCTCCGAATCCGACGGCTGACGGCCGCATGCCGCGGCCTCCCGTCGCCCCCCGCCCTATCCCGAGGACCACTCCGCATGCCCCACTCGGCCAGCGCCAAGAAGCGCCACCGTCAGAATCTCCGCAACCGCGACCGCAACCGCGCCGTGAAGTCGGAGGTGAAGACCCACGTTCGCAAGGTGCTCGACGCGATCGCCACGGGCGATGCGGCCGCTGCCGGCGAGCACTTCCGCACGGTGACGAAGAAGGTCGACCAGGCCGCTGCGAAGAAGACGATCCACCGCAACCGCGCCGCCCGCATCAAGTCGCGGCTCTCGGCGCGGGTGAAAGCCGTCGGCGGTGCCAAGGCCAAGGCCAAGAAGGCCTGAGAAGGATCTCGCTCGATCCTCGCGCGGCGGGCGGCATCCCGTTGGCAGCCAGCCTTTGTGCGAGCGCAGCATCGAGTGAGCGAAGGGCACGACGCCCGCAGCGAACGTCCGAGCGAGACGGCACGAGCAGCCCCGACGGCAGCGGGTTCGTCACTCCCTCCCAGCATCCCGCCCGCTCACCACTCGATCGCGGTGCCGGGAAACACCGGCCCCTCGACGCACGTGCGCCGGTAGTCCCAACCACCGGCCGCGTCGCGAACCCGCGCGACGCAGGTGAAGCAGATCCCCACGCCGCACGCCATCGGCGCTTCGAGCGACACGTCGCAGCCGGCGCCGACCGACTCGGCCCAACGGGTCACGGCCGCCATCATCGGCTCCGGCCCGCAGCAGGCGACGTGCAGCGATTCGCCGCCACGGCCCGCAAACAGCGACTCGAGCAGGTCGACGACCGTGCCCCGCACGCCAGCCGAGCCGTCGAGCGTGGCGAGATGCACGTCACAGCCCGCGCGGCGGAAGTCCTCGACGTCGCCAAACCGGGCGGCGGTGGCGGCGCCCCAGCAGAACGTGACCCGCCGCACCGCCGGCACGGGGCGACGCGGTGATCCGTATCGTGCCCGGCCGAGCCGCTCACGAGCCAGCGCGAGGAGAGCGGTCTGGCCGATGCCGCCGGCCACGAGCACGAGGTGATCGACGGCCGGCGGGTCGAATCCGTTGCCGAGAGGCCCCCAGACGACGACCTCCGCACCGGGCCGCAGCGTGGCAAGCACCGTCGTGAACTTGCCATGCACGACGTAGACGAAGTCCACATGGCGAGGTCCGTTCTCGTCGGCGACCGCGTCGTAGACCGCCAAGGGCCGGGCAAGCAGCGGATCGCATCGGTCGGGAATCCGCAGCATTGCGAATTGCCCGGGCCGCGCGGCCGCGGCGATCTCCGGGCAGTCGATCCGAATTCGCCACGTGCGGTCCGCGATCAAGCGGTGATCCACGATCGCGGCCCGCCCATACCACGGCGCGGCTGTCGCGTGGGTGGCCGTGCCTGCCACCGGAGCGGTCACGTCGCGCCTCCCTGCCCCTTGCCCGTACCACGCCACGACGAGGCCTTGCCGGGGCGCTTGCGACGACCGCCGCCGGGCCGCGGCGCAGCGCCGGGGCGACGTCCCGCGCCAGCAGGTCGTCCTCCAGCGCCGCCGGGTCGGCCCGCACCCGCTGGCCGCCCCGCGCCTCCGGGGCGGCCGGCACCCGCAGGACGACCGGCGCCGGCGGGCCGCCCAGGGCCAGCTGGCCGCCGTGGCTTTCCCGCGCCGGTGGAACGTCGCTCGAAGCGTTCCGGCCGTCGTCGTCCGCCCGTCCGTTGCTCCGGGGTCGATCGTTCCCCGTCGGGACCCACGGCCGCGAGCGCGTCGCGCCGCAGTTCCTCGACCTCGCTCCAGGCAAGTTGCCGCCATTGACCGGGCAGCAGGTTGCCCAGCGAAAGCCGGCCGACGGCCACCCGCTTGAGTTGGTGCACCTTGTGCCCCAGCCGGGCCAGCATCCGGCGAATCTCGCGGTTCTTGCCCTCGTCGAGCACCATCTCCAGGACGGCGCTCTGCTTGTGCTGCGACCGGACCATGACCCGCTTCGCATGCACCTCGCCCTCGGCCAGCCGCACGCCCTGCCGGATTTTTTCCAGCAGGTCTTCCGCCGGTACACCGGCGACCTGCACGAGGTATTTCTTCTCGACGCCGTAGCGCGGGTGGGCCAGCAGGTTGGCCAACGCCCCGTCGTTGGTGATGAGCAGGAGGCCCTCGCTCATCCGGTCGAGGCGTCCGATGGCGAAGAGTCGCTGGTCGCCAGGCACGAGATCGACGGCCCGCGGCCGACCGGCGGGATCGAAGTTGGTGGTCACGACACCCACCGGCTTGTTGAGCAGGTACACCACCCGGCGGACCCGCGGCAGCCGTTCACCGTCGACGCGGATCTCCTGTGCCGCCGGGTCGACCCGCGTGCCCAGTTCGGTGACGACCGCGCGATCCACCTCGACGCGGCCCGTCGTGATCAGGTCCTCGCAGGCACGCCGGCTGCCGAGTCCGGCGGCCGCGAGCACCTTCTGGAGCCGTTCGAGACCATCGTCGGCCGGCGTCGGGCCGGCGGCGCGCCCGACGGGCCGGGGGCGGCGGGGCTGGTCGCGTCGGGGCGGGCGATTGGGTGGTGACATGCCCGACGATCATACCCACGGGCCGACCGATCAGCGCAGAGGCTGCGACCACCAGCGGGCGCGGCGGACTTCCGGCACCGGCTCCGCGTAGTCGCGGGGCCGCGCGCCGTCCATGATGCCGTAGGTGCGAAAGGCGTAGGGTCCGATGTCGTCCTGCGGAAACGGATCGAACCGCGTGGCCCGGCGGCGCTGACTGCGGGCCGGCCCCGGCTCGAGCCACGCAGGCTTGCCGAGTGACGCGCAGCCCGAGGCCACCAGCGCGGCCAGCAGGGCCGACGCGATCGAGCCGACGATGAGCGGGCGGGGCTTCCGCATGGCGTCTCCGGAGGGGGCGGGAGTGTAGGGACGGCCGGCCACCGCTCCTAGACCGTCTCGCCCCCGCCAGCGGCCGCCGGAAAGGCGTTTACGGCAGCGTCACGCGGAGCAGCAGCGGGGCGTCGGATCCATCGTGCTCCGCCTCCAGCTTCTGCGGTCCGGCAGACGCGGGCACGAGGGCACACCCACCGCGGCCGAGCGGCGGCAGGCCAAAGCGATCGTCGAAGCGGACTCGTCCCGACAGCACCGCGAGAAAGTGGCAGCGCTCGTCGCCGCCCACCTGCCAGCGGCCGAAGAGGGGCCGGATCTCGTCGAGGAGAAAATACTCGCTGATCACGAGCCGGCGGACCCCGGGCTCGGGCGTGGCCGCTGCGCGAACCGGCCCGACGGGCCCGAACCTGGTCACCGCCTCGAGACCGGCCTCGACGTGCAGCTGCCGCGGTGCGCCATCCGGTCCCACCCGACCCCAGTCGTGAAGGCGGTAGGTCACGTCGCTCGACTGCTGGATCTCCGCCACCAGCAGCCCCCCGCCGATCGCATGGACGGTGCCCGCCGGAATGAAGATGCAGTCGCCCGCCCGTGGAGCGAACGAGTGCAGCACCTCGGCGACACGCCCCCCGCGAAGGGCGGCGGCGAACGCCGTCGCGTCGGTGCCGGACGTCGTGCCGGCCCAGATGCGGGCGCCCGGATCCGCCGCCACGACGTACCAGGCCTCGGTCTTGCCGCGGTCGGGCGGCACGAGCCGTGCCCCGCGGGCGTCGTCGGGATGCACCTGCACCGACAGATCCAGCCGCGCGTCGAGAAACTTGAAGAGCAACGGGAAGGCCGGCAGCGGCGCCGCCCGGCCCAGCAGATCGCGCCCGCGCTCGCGGACGAGCGTGCCGAGCGTGGTGCCCGCGAGCGGTCCGGCGGCCACCACGCTCTGGTCGGTTCCGCGATCGACGAGTTCCCACGACTCGGCATAGTCGTCGCCCGGCGGCAGGCTCCGGCCGAGGGCCGTCGCGAAGCCCCGCCCGCCCCACAGGTAGCGGCGGTAGACGGGCGACAAGACGAGCGGAGGCAGCATGGCGGCACCGTAACACGTGACGGAACGAGATCAGGGCCCCGCGTAGCCTTCCACGATTCGCCCGATCCAGAAGCAGCATACCGCCGCCAGGAGCAGCATGAGCATCTGCCCGAGGGAGATGGCGTGGTTGAGTTCCAGCAAGATCGCCAGCGCCGGCAGGCCGAGCCCGAGGAACTGGCCGAGTCGTCCGACGGCCCTCATGCCACGCCCTCCCGTCTCCGGCTCGGCGGTTTGGCGGCGACCCTTGCCGACCGCGTCGAGGCGGACATACTGCCAACGTCGCGTCGGGCCCTCCGCCGGGCCCGACACCCCTTCACGCAGGAGATCTTCGCATGGGTCGGCACGGCGCGGTCACGTTCAAGGGCAATCCGCTCACGCTGGTCGGCGACGAGGTGAAGGTGGGCTCGCCCGCGCCGGATTTCGACCTGACGAGCTACGGGGCCGGCGGCATGGAACACATCCGCAAGGCCGACCTCCTCGGCAAGCCGACGATCATCAGTGTCGTGCCCTCGCTCGACACGCCCGTCTGCCAGGTGCAGACCAAGACGTTCAACCGCGAGCTGGCCGGCCTTGGCGCTGCGGTCAACGCGATCACGGTGAGTCTCGACCTGCCGTTCGCGATGAACCGGTTCTGCGGCGCCGAGGACATCAAGTCGATGCGGAACGGCAGCGACTACATGGATCGGGCCTTCGGTCGGGGCTGGGGCGTGCTCATCGACGAACTCAAGATTCTGGCCCGCGCGGTCTTCGTGCTCGACGCCCAGGGCGTCGTCCGGCACGCCGAGGTCGTCAAGGAGGTCGCCAGCGAGCCCGATTACGCCGCCGCCCTGGCAGCGCTCCGGAAACTCGTCGGCTGACGACCGCCGCAATCCGGCCTCGACGCGGGCTTCGAGACGAGGCATGCGCATGCCGGGTTGGGCGTTCGCCGCCATCACGCGGCCTTCCGCCGCCACTGCTCGTTGGCCCGCCACACGGCCCGCCGCAGCAGCGGCCGATTGATCTCGTGGATCATCTTGTGGACGAACCCCGCCCGCGGCGCGTGGATCACGCTGCCGCCGAGTTCACCGCAAATCTCGCGGACCACGATCGGCCGCGCCGTGAGCACCCGGGCGCCGTGCAGCCACTGCATCTGCACGAACGAGTCGACGGGCCGGTCGAAACTCCAGCTCGCGTCGAGCAGCAGGCGGGCCGCCTCGCGCCCCACGAGCTGCGCCACCATGCCGAGGGCCGGCAGCCGCGGCTCGAGCAAGCGGACGCCGTCCCGGGTTCGCACCACCGGGCCCGGCTCGTGCCGCTCGCGATGGGGAAAGCGGATGAACTCGTCCTGCCGAAGGCCGACGCTCGCCGCCTCGAGCACCGCCGCAAAGTCCGATGCCGACGGCTCCGCGTCGTCTTCCACGACGAGCCCGGCATCGAGCCCTTGATCGACGATCGCCTGCCACGCCCGCCGGTGCGACAGGAAACATGCGACCTCGGTCCGCGTGAGCGCGAACGGATAGTGCGGTCGATGCAGCCGCGGCTGAACCACCCGCCCGATGTCGGCCGCGGTGAGCTTCAAGCCATCGACGGCCGGCAGCACGGCGGCTGCCAGCGGCAACGCGGCCCGCAGCCGTTGGGCCTGCAGGCGCCTGCCCTGGGCCCGCTCGAGATGGATCACGAACGCCTTGATCGCCATCGGGTCACCGGCACCTGGTGAGCGGAGCGGATTGTCCGCAGGAACTATCGGTTCGCCCGAGCGGCTCGCGTGACAGAGGGTCGGGAACACGGCGGCACGATGCAACGCCGGCTTCCCGCAGCGCCGCTGGATCGCCTATCTTGCCGCGACCGCCCGTTGTCCGCGGGTCACGGGTTGCTACCCGGCGCTCGACGCGATGCTTCACCGTCTCGAAAAGTTGCGGCGACTGCTCGTCACCAGCGTCGGCCCGCGCGACGCGATCCCGGTGTGGTGGCACGTCGGCCGGCCGAACTTCGGGGACGACGTGAACCCGTCGTTCTTTCGGCACCTCGCCGGCCGCCCCGTGCGCTTCGCCGCAGCCCGCACGCAACCGCACGTGCTCGGGGCGGGCAGCATCCTGGAACGCGCCACGCCGGCATCCGTCGTCTGCGGCTCGGGCCTGCTTCGCCCGCCGCAGGGGCCTGCGGCCGATGCCGACATCGTGGCGGTGCGGGGCGCCCTCTCGCTGGCCGCCTGTCGTCAGCCGGAGGGCGTGTGGCTCGGAGACCCGCTCGTGCTGGTCGATGCGTTCGCGCCGGCGACGGCGAAGCGGCAGCGGTTCGGATTCGTGCCTCACGTCCTGTCGGCCGCGCGGTGGGCCGGCCTCAACGGCGGTCGGCATCGCCTCATCCACCCGGGCTGGGAGCCGTGGCGGGTGATCCGGGAGATCGGGGCCTGCGAGGTCATCTTCAGCCAGTCCCTGCACGGGCTGATCGTGGCCGATGCCCTGGGGATCCCCAACGTGTGGATCGAGCCCGACGCTGCCATGGCCGGCGGCCGGTTCAAGTTTGACGACTACTTCACCACGCTCGATCGCCCGAAGGCGGCGATTCCGGCAGATGCCGACATCTTCGCCCACCCCGCGGCCTTCGACGCGACCATCTGCCGCTACCGGTTTTCGAAGGCCGAGTATCGGCGGATCCTCGCCGCCGCCTGCACCCGCGTGGCCGACCGGCTCGCCGCAGGGGACTGACTGGCCGCGGCCTTCCCACGCGGCTCACGCCCCGAGGAGCGACTCGATCGCCTTCCGCGCCGCGTCGAGCGCGGCCGGCAACTTGTCGACGAGCTTGCCGCCGGCCTGCGCCAAATCGGGCCGCCCGCCCCCCTTGCCGCCCACGATCGTGGCCGCGTCGCGGATCCACGCCCCGGCCGAAAGGCCCCGGGCCTCGAGTTCGCGGGAGATGCCTGCGACGAGCGTCACCTTGTCGGCCTCGACGGCGCCGAGCAGCACGGCGATCGGGCTGGCCTTCCGCCGCAGTTGGTCGATGCATTGCCGCATCGCGCCGGCATCGCTGCCCCGGGCCTCGGCCACGACCACCCGCGTGCCGCCCACGTCGACGGCCTGGGCGAGCAGCTCGTCGGGGGACGCACCGCCCGCGGCGGCGGGCTTCGCCTTCTTGAGATCGCGCAACTCCTTGACGACCGCCGCCAGCCGGTGCGGCACGTCCGCGACCGGCACCTTGAGCGCTCCCGCGGCCTCGGCGAGCGTGTCTTCGGCCTGTCGAAACCGGTCGAGGGCCCGACCGCCGGTGACCGCCGTGATCCGCCGCGTGCCGGCCGACACGCTCTCCTCCCCGACGATCCGCACGAGGCCGATCTCCCCCGTGCTCGCCACGTGGGTGCCGCCGCAGAGCTCGCGGCTCACGCCGTCCATCGTCACCATGCGCACCACGTCGGGATACTTCTCGCCGAACAGCATCATCGCCCCGGCATGCCGCGCCTCGGCGAGCGGCAGGAGCCGCGCCGACACCGGCACGGCCGCGAGCACCCCCGCGTTCACCGTCGTCTCGATCGTCCGCAGCGTCTCGCGGTCGATGGCGGCAGGCTGTGCGAAGTCGAAGCGCAGCAGGTCGGCGTCGACCTTCGAGCCCTGCTGCACGGCATGGCTGCCGAGGTGATGCTGGAGCGCGGCGTGGAGCAGGTGCGTGGCGGAGTGTGCCCGGCGCAGGGCCGCCCGCCGCGGGCCGTCGACGCGGGCGGTGACGGCATGACCGAGTTCCAGGGTGCCCCGCCGCAGGTGGCCGACGTGGAGCACGAAGCCCCCCTCCCGCTGCGTGTCGACCACGTCGAACTCGCCGCCGGGCCACTCGAGCCGGCCCGTGTCGCCCACCTGGCCACCCGACTCGCCGTAGAAGGGAGTCCGGTCGAGCACGATGGTCACGGGCTCGGCGTGGCCGACCTCCTGGAGCCGGTCGCACAGGGAATGCTGCGCGATGATGCCCAACACCCTGCCCTCGGCCTCGGTCGCGTCGTAACCGACGAATTCGGAGCCGTGCATCGTCTTCTTGAGGGCGTCGAGCGGCCCGCTCGTGAACACCTCCACCCGCGTGCCCGCCCCGGACTTCAGCCCGTGCTCGTCCATCGCCGCCCGAAAACCGTTCCAGTCGAAGCCGCAGTTCCGCTCCGCGGCGAGCGTCTCGAGGAGTTCGGGGGGAAACCCGTACGTGGTGTAGAGCTCGGCCGCGTCGGCGCCGGCCACGACCGCCCCGCCCGACCGCCCGATGCCCGCGAAGAGTTTTTCGATCCGCTCCAGCCCGCCGTCGATCGTGGCCAGGAACGACTGCTCCTCACGCTCGATCACGCCCGCCACCCGGCCGGTCGTCTCGCCGAGTTCGGGGTAGGGCTTCCGCATCATGTCGGCGACCACCGGCGGCAGCCGATTGAGGAACGGCTCCCGCATGCCCATCTGCCGGCCGTCGAGCACGGCCCGCCGGAGCAGCCGCTTGACGACATATTTCTCCTCGTTGTTGCCCGGCAAGACGTTTTCGTGGATCGCGAACGTGCAGGCCCGCACGTGATCGGCGATCCGCCGCATCCGCCGCCCATCGTCGCTGGCCGGCTCGTAGCGCCGGCCGCAGACCTCGGCCACCGCCTCGACGAGCGGCCGGAGGATGTCGATGTGGAAGTTGGTGTCGACGCCCTGGAGCATGGCGCAGGTCCGCTCGAGCCCCATGCCCGTGTCGATGTTGCGGCTGGGAAGCGGATGGAGGTTATCGGGGGGCGAACCGACGCGGTTGAACTGCGTGAACACGAGGTTCCAGATCTCCACGTCGCTGCCGTCGGGCATCCGATAGAAGATCTCGCTGCACGGCCCGCACACCCCGTCGGGGCCCTGCGTCGGCGCGCCGGCGGGCCAAAAGTTGTCGTCCTCTCCCATGCGGGTGATCTTGGCGGGAAGCACGCCGACCTCGTCGGCCCAGATGCGGAAGGCCTCGTCGTCGTCCTGATAGACGCTGATCGTGAGCTTCTCGGGGGCGATGTTCAGCCAGTTCCGCGCGGTGAGAAACTCCCACGCCCAGTGGATGGCCTCGCGCTTGAAGTAGTCGCCGAACGAGAAGTTGCCGAGCATCTCGAAAAACGTGTGGTGCCGCGGCGTGCGCCCCACGTTGTCGATGTCGCCGGTCCGCAGGCACTTCTGGCAGGTGGTGGCCCGGGTGAATTCCAGCTTGCACTTCCCGAGGAAGTGATCCTTGAACTGGTTCATGCCTGCCGGCGTGAACAGCACCGACGGATCCCAGCGGGGCACGAGCACGTCGCTCGGCCGGCGGACACAACCCTTCGACTCGAAGAACGCGAGGTAGGCTTCGCGAAGTTCGTCGGCCTTCATCTGGACGGCGGCTCCCTTGTGCAGCGGAAAAACGACCGCAGCGGAAAAACGACCGCGGCTGGAACACGAGCCGCAACTATACACGGCCGCGCCGGATCAGCGGGGCCGGTCGCGGCAGACTGGCGCCGTCAGACGATGGGCCGGAAGGGGAGCCGGATCCGCGGTCGTCCGGAACCAGACTGGCTCCCGGATGGGGCGGTCGCCACCGCATCGGCGCCACCGGCCGCCGACGAGTTGCCGGCGAAGAACAACGCGCCCCAGGCGGCGAAGGCACGCGAGCCCGACGGGCGCACCGCCGCGCGGTCCGCGACCGTGGCCGCAGCGACCAGCCGCACCGGCGCCTCCTCAGGCGGATCGATCGACGTCACGCTCGTGGGGGTCGCGACGGGCTCGATCTCGAGATCGGCCTCGCTGTCGGGCGCGACATCGGGCAGCACCGCCCCCTCGCACGCCACGTCCCATTCGGTCACGCTCGCGTCGGTCGTCGAAGCCCAGACGACGTCGTCCACCGAGCCGACGCTCTCCGTCACCAGCGCGAGGTCGTCCTCCGTGCAAACCTCTTCGACGACCACGAGGTCCCACCGGGCCGTGTCGTCGGCGACGGGAGCAGCCACTTCCAGAACATCGTCCGTCTCGATGCCCCCCGCGTCCTCGGCTGCGTCGTCGGCTGGCGCGGGAACGACGTCGACGGTCTCCGCGATCACATCGCGGACGGCGTCGAATTCGGCATCGACGACCGTGTCGGCCACGACGATCTCAGCGTCGCAGATCGGCGCCACGTCGGGCTCGACCGGCCACGCCGGCGCGACGACGTCGGCCGACGTCACCCCGCCCGGCGGTCCCGTCACGATGGCGTCTTCGACCACGGTCGTCGTGTCGACGTCGCCCGCTGCGGGCTCCACCCACTGGACGCCGCTGTCGCCGAGATCGACGACGGTCTCGGCTGCGATCGAGTCAGACGTCCACGAGTCGTCGTAGGACCATGACCCGTCGAATGCCCACGCGTCTTCGGTGTCCGAGGAGACGCCCCACGAATCATCCCACCCGCCGTCGAACACCCACGAATCGTCCAGATTCCACGACTCGTCGTAGGCCCACGAGGCGTCATCGCCGGTCGTGGCATCCCACGTGGCCCACCAGTCGGCACCGGCGTCGGCAGCGAGGAGTTCGCGGGCCTCGAGCGGCTCGAACGCCAACCGCGAACGGCTCGTGGGAACGCGTTGAGTGCGAGCGCGACGCATGAATCAGGGCCGCCGGCCGGACGAGGAATCCTGTGGCGTCGGTATCGACCCGGTGCCCCGGGAAACTTGAGCCGTCCACGGAACCTCGGGAAACGAGGCCACCCACGCACGGCCGCTTGGGTCGGCCGCACGTGGGTGGAGGGGGGATACCAAGACGTTCGGATGCGGCGTCGGGCCGATCAGTCGCCGGACGACTCGCCGGCCGTGTCGGCCGCCAGGGTCACGACGGCCTCCTTGGCGGCGAGAATCTTCTCTCGCAGTTCCTGGGCCACCTTCGGGTTCTCCTTGAGGAACAGCCGAGCCTTTTCCCTGCCCTGCCCGAGGTGGACGTCTCCATACCGCAGCCACGTGCCCGTCTTGTCGACGAGTTTGGCGAGCAAGGCCAAATCGAGGATGTCGCCCTCCACGCTGATGCCGTCGGCATGCATCATGTCGAACTCGGCCACCCGGAACGGCGGCGCCACCTTGTTCTTCACCACCTTCACCTTCACCCGCTGGCCCACCACGTCCTCGCCATCCTTGAGCGTGCCGATGCGGCGGACATCGACGCGGCAGGAGGCATAGAACTTCAGCGCCTTGCCGCCCGGCGTCGTTTCCGGGCTGCCGAACATGACGCCGATCTTCTCGCGGAGCTGGTTGATGAAGATCACGGTCGTCTTGGCCTTGGCGATGGCGCCGGTCAGCTTCCGCATCGCCTGGCTCATGAGCCGGGCCTGTAGCCCCACGACTGAATCGCCCATCTCGCCGTCGAGTTCCTTCTGCGGCACGAGGGCCGCGACCGAGTCGACGACGATGATGTCGACACCGTTGCTCTTCACGAGCAACTCGCAGATCTGCAGCGCCTCCTCGCCGGTCGTCGGCTGACTGACGAGCATCCGTTCGAGCGAGATGCCGAGTTTCTTCGCCCAGCTCGGATCGAGGGCGTGCTCCGCGTCGATGAATGCGGCGACCCCGCCCGCCCGCTGGGCGGCGGCGACCGCGTGCAACGCGATCGTCGTCTTGCCGCTCGACTCGGGGCCGTAGATCTCGATGATCCTGCCGCGCGGAAACCCCTTGCCGCCCAGGGCGAGGTCCACCGACAGGCTTCCGGACGAGATGCCCTCGATCGGAGCCTGGGCGTCGGCGCCCAGCGGCATGATCGATCCCTCGCCGAACTCCTTCTCGATCTGCGCGAGCGTGTTCCGCAGGGCGGGATTGGAGTCGAGGAACGACAGTGCCGTCTTGGCCCCCTTCTTCGCCCCGCGGCCCTCGTCCAGCTTCGTGTCGCGGGCATCCTTCGCGGCCCTGTCCTTCGCGTCCTTCTCTTTCTCTTTGGCCATCCGTCCGTTGACTCCTGCCGTTGCCGTCACCATGGCGACCATCTCCCACGCTTCCCGGCGCCTCGTCGGGGTGGTTGCTTCGCCACCATGAATCGAGCGATTTGCCGCGGAACCGAACAGTGAACGCGGGTATACTATCGGCTGGCACCCGCCCCGGCAAGCAGATTTTCTGGACGGCCGTACAGTCGGCACGGCCATGGGAGCCATGCCCCAAGGCTCTCGTGCAGTCACCCCACGCCCGGCGGTCGGAAGCCTCCGTCGCTGTGGCACCATGGCTGCACGCCGGGTGGTATGGCACGGCCATGGGAGCCATGCCCCCAAGGCTCTCGTGCAGCCGCCCCACGCCCGGCGGTCGGAAGCCTCCGTCGCTGTGGCACCATGGCTGCACGCCGAGTGGTGTGGCACGGCCATGGGAGCCATGGTGCCAAGGCTCCTCCGGCTTCCGACCGCCGGGCTCCGCGCCGGGGAGTGGTATGCCGGAGCCAGGCGAGTGCAGACCGTGACCACGAGTCCATCCGCCACCGGGTGAGTTGATCCTCGGGCATCTCGAGCATCGCGCTAATCGGGACCCGCAGGGAGATCGATCGGCCGCCGACCACCTCGACCTACGCGAAGACGCCCGGCCGGTGTGCGCTCACACCGCCCTTTCAGTTACTCGTCTGTGATATGCCTCGAGTAATTGCTGCCGCACGTACGCAAATCGATCGACGTCACTCTCCATGTTGAACCC
>CAIXGY010000197.1 GCA_903919035.1 uncultured Planctomycetaceae bacterium
CGCCGGTGGTCCAGGTGCCACCCGTGACCGTGACGGCGCCAACTCCCATGTGACCAATGCTGCCCGCTCCGCTCGTGATCCGGCCGCCGCTGAGTGTGAGGTCTCCGGTGTTGAAGGCACCCACGAACAGCGTGTTGCCCAGATTCCAGGATCCGCCGGTCACGGCCGCCGAGCCGGAGCCTAAATAACCGACCGACCCTTCGGGGCTCGTGACACTGCCGCCGTTGATCGTCATCACGCCGCTGCCGGACGCCTCGGCTCCGACCAACAGCCCATAGTCTGCCGCCACGCTGCCGCCGCTCACCGTAAAAACGCCAGGCCCGCGATATCCGACGTAAAACGATTCAGCCGACCACGTGCCACTCGTCACCGTCGCGGTGCCGGTGCTTCCGTAGACCCAGGCGAGCGCGGAGTAAGCGGTGCTCCGGACGTAGCCGCCGCTGATGTCGAGGGAGCCCGATCCGAGAAAGCCGACGTGCAGGCCGTTGCTGCTTGTCCAGGTGCCCCCGGTGACGATGGCGTGGCCCAGGCCGGTGGTGTCGTAGCCGAGTATGGCATCGTTGTTGATGGCGTTGCCGCCGGCCACGATGCGCAGCGTCGCCGTGTCGGTGTCACCGACGACGAGAGTGGTTCCGAAGTTCGTACCGGTGCTGATCGTCGTGGTGCCGCTGTTGATCGTGGTGTCGGCGCGGAGATTGGCCGGCACCCACGCCATCAAGAGCAGCCCGGTGAGAATCGTCGCGACCCTGGTGAGAGGCCGGGGAGGAAAGCGAGCGGGAAGAGACGGCATGGGCACTGACCCTGCAGCGGAGGGGTCGGGGAGAAAGCCAGTTCCTTTGGTCCCGCACGGACGTGCGTCGCTGCTTTCGCTGCAGGCGAGGCTACTAACGATTCCGGTGCCACCAAGGTCAAAACCCGGAAAAAGGACGAATCCGGCACGAGCAGGGACGAATGCGGCAAATCCAGGGACGAATCCGCCGAGGGCTGGGACGAATCGGCGGCGAGAGCCGGTCGCCAGCGGGCTGGAGGCGGGTCGTGCTGGAGGACCAACCCGTGGGTAATCCGCCGAGGTGTGCCCGTGATGACCCGCGCATCGACACCATCAGCCGCATGTCGGAGGCGCGCCCGGCGATCCGATCGCTCCCGCCAACCTCTCATGAGCACTGGCACAAAAACTGGGGAGGGGTCAGACCAACGAGATGGAGTTGGTGGTCGGCCGTGATGGTGGCGTCCGTTGCATCTACGACGAGGCACTGGACCTGCGGGAGATTGGTCGGCTCAGCATCACCCGGGCGAGCCACGTCGAGCCAGATCCTAGCGGCGACTGGTGGGCCGACATGGGGCCGTCAGGCGGGCCGGTGCTGGGGCCGTATGGCAGCAGGACGGAGGCGCTGCGGGCGGAGAGGGGGTGGCTCAGGCGGGAAGCCGATCATCGAGAGCCAAGCCCCGCGTCACGACGGCAAGAAAACTGATGGCGGGACGTTGAAGAACTTGGCGAGAGCAACCATGTGGCTTTTGGTCATCTCACGTTCGCCGTTCAGAATCGCCGAGAGTGTTGACTGCGAAATCCCAACCGCCTTTGAAAGCGCCATCTGCTTGTGACCGCTCGACCGCATAAGTTCCCGCAGCACGTCTGATTCCGATGCGTCTGGAATCGGCGCGTGCTCGTCTTCGTAGGTCGCAATCAGATCGCTCAGGGCGTCAAGGTATTCCTGGGCTCCGCGATCAAGGCGCTTTTGGAGCAACTCATCCACCAACGCAATCGCCTGACCCAAATGCCTGAGAGAACGGACATGCGTAAGCGGGAACCGTTTCACCAATTCGAAGTAGGAGTCGGGCATCGCCGACGGCTGATTCTTGACGACCATCATTCACCTCCTTTTCCTTCCCGTATGAGCCGGTCGCTTCGCGAGTAGAGTACGGCTCTTCGGCGGCGGGCTATGGCATCCGCACTGGCTTGCCCACGGAACCCTGTCGTACTCATCGTGATCCATGACTCGCAAGACGTATAGCCTGTGTGGATAGAACACGCGCCCAATCAGACGGTAACGGTTGTTGCCCACATCGAATACTACGCAGTTGCCAACCTGATCCGCCGAACCAAACGTCTGCTTGAGCCCGGCAAAGTTCGCCCACTCAGCCTTCGACGCGATCTTGTACCAGGCGGACAACGCTCGCTCCGCATCCACCCGGTTCCGGCACGTCTTCCAGAATAACCGCAGGCGAGACCTGGAAATGACGTGCATGTCATCCTCATCGACTGCCGGGAGTCCTTGCCTGAAATCATAATCGCATTTTGCGATAACGCCAAGTGCTGGTTCGCCACCTGGGCACCCTTCACCGGCGCCGCCCCCTCAATTTCCGCCTTCCCGCCTGCCCCTCTGGCTGCCGGGCGTGTTTTCCTTCTTCCGGCTCGCTGCGTTGGCGGCCGGTGTCCCTGTGTGCTTCCCGTTTCCCATCCCATTCCAACTTTCAGGAGATCGAGAACCCATGAGTGACTCTGACCTGATCGACGCCGTGGCCCAGAAGACCGGCGAAGATTCCCACGAGATCCGCCGCCGGGGCTTCGTGCTGACCGGCCCCGACGACACTGGGCCGGAGCCGGAGTGCCTGCTCGACGTGCTGCTGGTCGATCTCGATGAACTCGGGATCGTCGACTGGGACGCGGTCCTCGGTGACGGCGGCTTCCGGTCGCCGTTCTACACGCGAGCGCAGCAGGCCCGCCGGATGGCCAAGGCCGAGGTGTGGGCCGGTACCAAGAAGCAGATGGCCCGAGCGGCGTGACCTGCTGACCGGCTCGAAGATTCCCCGCGACCCCAACAAGTGACGGGTGTGGAGTGTGGTGGAGGTGCCCAAGCCTCGCTGCACCCACGCCCGTCGCTTTTCCCGTTCAGCGTTTGAGGGCCAGCATCAAGACCCCACCGCCGATCATCAGTATCCCGAGCCATTCGCGTACGGATGGCCGCTCATGAAGAAACAGGACGGCAAACACGGCGACCAGAACGACGCTGAGCTTGTCGACCGGGGCAACTTTCGAGGCGTCACCAACCTTCAGCGCCCGGAAATAGCAGACCCATGATGCCCCTGTAGCGAGCCCGGATAGCACCAGAAACAGCAGCGTCTTGCCGGGCAGCGTCAGCGGATTCGTCCATTTGCCGGTAGCCACGACGAAGCTGGCCAAGACCACGGCGATGACTCCGGTACGCACCAAGGTCGCAAGGTCTGAATCGATACCCGTAAGGCCGATCTTGGCGAACACGGCGGTCAGCGCTGCGAATCCAGCCGACAGCAAGGCCCAGAAAAACCACGTGCCTTTCGCCTCCATTGCACCCCTCCGTCGTTCGCGAGACAGCTCCACATGCTTCACAGCCGGACAGCATATCCCGGCTGTTTTCACGGTGGCGACGAATTCTGCGCCACCGTTCAGACCCATTTCAGGATGGCGGATACGAAATCGACACCGCCATCCACCACGTTCATCAACCACAGAAAGAACCCACCCCATGCTCAAGCTTCACGCCGGCATCTCGAAGAAGGTCGGCTTGCCCGGCTTCTCTAGCGCCTCGGCCAGCTGCACCATCGAGGCCGAACTCGACTCCAGCCTCCTCCAAGACCACGAGGGCTTTCAGGTCGTCGTGCAGCAGGCCTACCATGTTGACGGCGGTCGAAAACGGCGGCGCGGGGACCGTGTCGCGGCGGTCCAAAATGGCGGCGCACAACCGTGCAGTTCTTTGCGAGGGGACGATCGGGGCGACAGCCCCGATCACACCCCCTTCCAGAGAGAGGCACAGGAGTGCACAGCGACATGGAGATTTGGAGCGAGATACGGCGTGGGGTGCTGACCGGCGTCTTGAGCAAGCGGGCTGCGATCGCGAAGTACGGAATCGGCTGGCACACGCTGAAGAAGATGCTGGCCCACGACGAGCCGCCGGGCTATCGGCAGGCGAACCAGAGGCCGAAGCCGAAACTGGAGCCGTTCCTGCCGGTGATCCGGCAGATCCTTGAAGACGATGGCAAGGCACCGACGAAGCAGAAGCACACCGCCCACCGCATCTTCGAACGCCTCCGTGACGAGCATGGCTACACCGGCGGCGAGACGGTGGTGAAGGATGCTGTTCGGGAGTATCGGATCAGCCACCGCGAGGTGTTTCTGCCGCTTTCCCATCCTCCGGGAGAGGCCCAGGTGGACTTTGGCGAGGCGACGGTGCGAATCGCTGGGAAGGAGACGAAGGCGGCGATCTTCGTGATGACGCTGCCCTATTCGGGGGCGATGTTGGTGCAGGCCTTTCCCAAGGAATGCACGGAGACGTTCATGGAGGGGCACCGGCGAGCCTTCGAGGAGTTCGGTGGCGTGCCGAGACGGATCACGTATGACAACTCTGGCATCGCGGTGATCGAGGTTCTTAAGGGTCGGGAGCGGAAGCTCACCAAGGAGTTCCTGCGTCTACAGAGCCATTACCTGTTCACTGAGCACTTCTGTCGGGTGCGACGTGCTAACGAGAAGGGCCACGTCGAGCGACTGCTGGGGACAGCACGGCGGAGGTTCCTCGTACCGGTGCCGAGCGTTGATTCGTTCGAGACACTCAACCGGCATCTCCTCGAGTCCTGTCGACGAGATCTCGACGGGCGAACTCGGGGCCGATCTGGCACCAAGCGGGAGTTGCTTCAGGACGATTCGGCGGCGTTTTTACCGCTACCAACGCGACCTTTCGAGGCCCGGCGTATCGATGACGGCACGGTCAACTCGGAGTCACTCGTGCGATTCCAGACGAATGACTACTCCGTCCCCGTCCGCTACGCCCATCGGAAGGTCATCGTCGTCGCGACAGTTGACGAGGTTCGGTTCGTCTACGAGGACCGTCTTCTTGCTCGGTACCCTTAGTGCTGGGATCGAGAGAGGGTGTTTTTCGAGCCCGTGCACTACCTGGCACTCCTGGAACGTAAGCCCGGTGGCTTCGACCATGCGAAGCCCTGGAGCAATGGCACCTGCCCGACTGCTTCGCCTTGCTCCGCAGAAGAATGAAGGCGGAGGATGCGACGTCAGGAACGAGATCGTTCATCCGGGTACTGAGACTCCTTCCCGGCCACCAAGATGCTCGATGAGTTCGACTTCTCGGCCAGGCCAAGCATCAATAAGCCCCAGGTGCTCGAACTCGTGAAGGGCGAGTACCTCGATCGCCGCGAGAACATCCTGCTCGTCGGGCCATCCGGCACGGGGAAGACGCATTTGGCCACCGCCTTCGGCATGGCCGCTTGTTCTCAGGGGCGGAAGGTGCGGTTCTTCCGCGTGACCGAACTGGTCACGCTGCTTCTGGAGGCCAAGGAGGAGCGGCATCTGCTGCGGATGCGACAGCAGCTGGACAAGCTCGACCTCCTCGTCCTCGACGAACTCGGGCACGTCCCTGCGAGCAAGGCCGGAGCCGAGCTGCTCTTCGACGTCATCGCGACGGCCTACGAACGCAACAGCCTCGTCGTGACCACGAACCTGCCCTTCGAGAACTGGACTGAAGTCCTCGGCAGTGAACGGCTCACGGGAGCAGCGCTGGACAGGCTTACCCACCGATGCCACATTTTGGAGACGAAGGGCGAGAGCTACCGCCTCCAAGACGCCAAGCGGCGACGACGGCGGGCGGACTGACAAGGGAACCGAACCAACCGCGACACCCCCACTGCCTCAGGGGAGATCGACACCACCCAGCGCCACCATTTTCGACCGCCCCGCGCCGCCGTTTTCAACCGCCGTCAACATCTGCGGCGAGAGCGTGCATTCGCACCCGTTTCCGGCCCTCCCAATACACCAAAACAGGAACCATTTCATGTCCACAGCAACCACCACCGAACCCACAACCGGCCAGACCGGTTCTCGCCGGACCACAACCTCACCCATCAACAGCCCGACCAGCCAACTCGAACGCTCCGCCGCCAACAGGCTCCGCGCAACGATGGCGGCCGTTCGCCTCGCCTTCACGTGGGCCGGTGCTGGGGCCGTTCAGAAGCTGGACGGAGGCGTTGGGGGGCAGAGCAGGAGTGGCTACGGGGGCCCCGTCGCTTGAACTGCTTGCGGTACTTCACGGGAGCCATGCCCGTTAGTTCCGTAAACGTGCGAGTGAAGTGACTGTGTGAAGAGAAGCCCAACGCGGCACCGATGCACTTCAGGGCTGTCGCTTCACCCGTGAGTATCCGTAGTGATTTCCGAATCCGGCGGTAGTTGATGAACCGGTGAAGGCTCAGGCCGGTTGACTGCCGAAGCTTCCTGCCAAAGTGGCTTGGCGACATTCCAACGCGCACGCACATCTCCTGAAGCGAAGGCGCGATCTGCAGGTGATCGTCGAGGTACTCCACGAGGCCGTCGAGCGTGCGTCGCGGAAAGACGCTGTGGTCATTTTGCCAGTCAGGCCCTTTCCATCCATTCTTGGACAGCAGCCGCAAGATCAGCGACAAAGCGGCCGACTCCCGCCGTTCCAACGAGGCTTCGTCCAGATGCTGATGGACGTTTGACAGCGTCCGCATGCAGGCCGTCAGCACGGCATCGTGGGCAGATACTGAGTGCCGAAGGTCAGGAACGGCGGCAACGCCTTCGGTGTCGGCGAGTTGCACCAGATGCCCGCGCGGAATGAGAAGCATGTAGAACCGATGCCCCGGCTCACACCGCCGCCCGATCAGCGTGTGGTAGTCGTCATCGGCTGGGCAGAAACGTACGGTACCGGCATCGACTCGAAATCGATCTTCACGACCACCATGTTTCCACAAGACATCCGCCTTGCCGCGCGCCGTGTAAATCAAGGCGTGGGCCGCTTGCCGCATGCCGAATTCGATCTGCGTCTCGTTCTGGCCCGTGGCCTTCCACGTGCCGAGCCACGACAGGTATGGATGCGGCGAAAACGATGCTTGTGCGATACGACTGCCCCCCTTGTCGCCGCAGTCTACCCGCCGCTGAGGGGAATGCCCAGCCTCCGCAACAAGCACCGGCCGCCATCGGTGACCAGATCATCTCTGCGTGACACAGCTGCGCGCTTATCGCCGAATCACGGCATCCGCGAGCTTTGCGCAACGAGCATGGCGTGTAGCCCACCCTAACCCACCGTCCGCCTGAACTGCTTCTGGTACTTCGCGGGCGTCATTCCCGTTAGGCCGCTGAAGATCCGAGTGAAGTGGCTCTGGGACGAGAACCCGAGATCGAGAGCGACGCTGGCAAGAGACACGTCGGTCTTGAGTGTTCCGAGCGACCGCCCAATCCGCCTTCGATTCACGAAACGGCCCATACTCAAGCCGGTCGACTGCCGGAACTTTCTGGCGAAATGACTCGGTGACATTCCTACTTGAATGGACATATCACTCAATGACGGAGCGATGCGGAGGTTCTCATCGATATAGGCCGTCAGCCGAAGAAGTGTGCGGTGATCAAATATGCTCGCGTCGTCATTCCAGCTAGGAATTCCTGCGCCGGACAACTCGAAAAGCCGGAGGACGAGGCGACGAGCCACCTCGTCCTTACACAGATCCTCAGCGTCGCCGTCCGGCCGTGCAGGGGCTAAAAGTGTGTTCATGCATGACTCAAGCACGACATCGTCGTGGGTCAAAATGCGTTGCAGCGAGAAGTGAGATTCCAGATTCTCAGCCTCCGCAATCGTCTCACGATGACCCTCTGGGATGGCGAAGGCTACTCCTTGGTACTCATGCTGTGGCGCGCACAGTACGGTGAAGGTGTCACCAGTTGCTGGGAAAAAGTTGACCGTACGCTCGTCGGCATCCCAACGTTCCTCGCGTCCTCGTTGATGTATGCAACGGATGGAGTGCCGTCCCTTACGTGCCTTGTGGAGGAAGTGGGTGATGCGTTGAAAGTGGCCGACCATCAATCCGTTGGCCGCTGAGGCTTCGAATTCCAGAGGCAGCCATGACAAATGCGGAAATCGTGAAAGTCTCGCGCCGTCCATCGCAACTCCGCCCCCTTTCCATAACAGGAGTACGTATTTGAAAGGGCCTCCGACACGTCGTGGTAGCGGGATCTTTTTCTGTTCGGCACGGTTGGTCAGGCCCGAGCCAAGGGCTCCTGATTTCACGGCCGACATCCGGCTGTTGTGATCGTGTGGTGAAAAATACGCACGTCCGGAAATACCCGGCCGAAAGCCTTCGGTTCAATCCGGCCTATCCGAGACGAAGCACTCGGAAACAGCCCGGGGGAACAAGGAGGTTGCCATGAAGAAGCCCATTGTGGTGCCATTCGCGACGACGGCCATCTGCACCCTAGCGGAGATCAAGGCCGCCATCGAAGCGTTTGACCGGGGCGAATCCAACGTGTTCGACACGTTGGAAGCAATGATCGTTGCGGTCGAGGCGTACCAGACCGAGACGACCGTGAAGCCGATCCGAAAGCGTGCGCCCCGGGAGGCGGCATAGGCGCCGACGGCCGGCCCGTTCAGAACGCCCGCGGGTCGTCCATCTCCGACCAGAACACGATGATGCGTTGGGCAAGCGGGTCCGTGCCGTCGAGCCGGCGTTGCTGGCCGAGCGCAGCAAGGATTGCGCAGCGAAGGCAGCATCGAGTGAGCGAAGGACACGACGCCCTTCGCGAACGTCCGAGCGAGACGGCACGGGCATCACCGCCGCCGGTCAGGCGCGTCAACGCGCGAGGATCACGTGGGATCCGTGTCACAGCCCGCTCGGCATCCGCCGGCGTGGCCGCCATGGACCCGTTCGCGCCGCGGTGCAGATCGATCGCGGGCCTACTTCTCGAACTTCTGCTCCACGCTCTCTTGGCCGTAGATCGGCAAATGGCGGTAGTAGACCTCGAGGATCATCGTGGCCAGCGAGGTGCAGCAGAGCCGCCCTCCCTTCTCCGTCAGATGACCCTGTTTCACGCCGTCGAACCAACTGCCCGCCTCGTGGCCTTTCTTCGCCTGCATGGTCACCAGCATGTCCCGCATCTTTCGGTTCCACGCCACCCACATGTCGCCCTGCAGATGATGGAAGACCTGGGTGGCGTAGTAGTCGTAATAGAGGTCCGTGGTCGGACCGGTCCGCGCAAGCCGGGCCACGCCTCGCCGCAGGGCCGGGTGGTCGTCCTCCCAGCCAAGATACATGCGACAGAGCAGGCCGACCGCCGATCGGGCAGGCGTCGGTTTCGTCGCATCCAGATAGCCGTATTCGGCGCCGTCATCCGAGGAGACCGAATCGAGGAAGTACGTCGCCCGCGTGACCGTGAGGGGCGCAACCACGAGGTTGGCCATGTGGCCGCTCTTCAATGCCATGAGTTGCCAACCGACGGCTGACGTGTCGCCGGCCTGCTTCGGCTGGTACTGCCAGCCGCCACCGACCGGATCCTGGGCCGCCATGATGAAGTTCAGCACCATCTGGGTCGGGGCAGCGAGCCGCTCATCGCGGGTCAGCGCGTAGGCCTCGCTGAGCGCGATCCCGGCCAGGCCCTGGCAGTACAGGTTGCCCGCCGCGTCGTAGACCTTGCCCCGGCCTTGTTTGGCCCGCAGCGCCAAAAAACCGAGGCCGGCCTCGATCTGTCTGGTGTAGGGACCTTCGGTGTGGGTGTAGCCTCTGCCCAGCAGCGGCAGGAGGGCCATCGCGGTCGCGCCGCTCCGATCCTGGACCGTGCCGGGGTGGGAACATGCGCCCGCGCAGCTCGCGCACCGAGTGTGATCGAAACTCCAGCTGCCATCCGGCAGTTGATGATTGATGATCCAATTGACCGCCGCATCGACGGCGGCTTCGCTCTTGTCGGAACCACCTCCCTGGCGGACGAGTTGACTGCGGGTCGCCGCGTTGCTGCGCCCCCCGAGGACGCCCGCCAGTGCTCCGGTCGGGCCGCCGCTGGCGTCGAAACTCGCGAGCAGATCGGACGAGACGGCCGTCTCGGTGCCGAATTCAGCCAGCTCCACGGAGACGTCGGCGGCAGCGATGTCGGGGGCATCCGCGACGACCTCCACGGCCTCGGCGGCGGCCATGTCGGGGACGACGATCTCGGCGGTCACGTCGGGCTGCGGCTGTTCCTGGGGAAGTTCGACTTCGAACTCCTCGAATTCCTCCGGCGCCGGCGTCACCGTGGAGACGATGACCCGCGGCTTCTCCACCCGCGGTGGCTCCTCGACCATGAGCGCCAGGGCGAGCAGCACGATCACATGCAACACCATGCTCGCCGCCCAGGCCGGCGCCTGACTCCGGATCGCGGCGACGGCGTGGTGATGCGTCGCGTCCGCGGCCGGCAGCGCGACCGTCAGGCGAGGCGTGCGCGGATCGGGCGGTGTCCGAGTGACCATGGTTCGCCAAGCACCGTAGTGAATGCATTCCTCCCGGCTCCATTCTACCGAACCATCGCACGACGGATCCGCCGTGATCGGTGGTCGGGTCCCGGGACGGGCCGGCGCACGGCTGACAGCCCCCGCCTCGCGGGATAGAACTGTGGTCGCGGGCTTCGCTGAACGAAGGCCCGTCGCCACATACCGGAAACCCCGTCGATGGAGCAACGTGCCACCCACGCCCGCAAGGAATACGAGCAGGGCGCGCTCGACGAGGCGACCGTCGCCCGCGACCCGATCGCCCAGTTTGCGGTCTGGTACGACGATGCCGTCGCCGCCGGCGTCCTCGAGCCCGAGGCGATGACGCTCGCCACCGCCACGCCCGACGGCCGGCCGTCGGCGCGGATGGTGCTGCTGCGGGGCTTCGACCAGCGGGGCTTCTGCTTCTTCACAAACTACGCGAGCCGCAAGGGACGGGAACTCGACCGCAATCCGCACGCCGCGCTCACGTTTCATTGGGCGGCTCTCGAGCGGCAGGTGCGGATCGAGGGCCGCATCGAGCGGACGAGCGCTGCCGAGTCGGACGCGTATTTCCACAGCCGGCCGAGCACGTCGCGGATCGGGGCCTGGAGCTCGCCGCAGAGCGAGGTGATCCGGGATCGTGCCGCACTCGAGGCGCTGGTCATCCGGTTTCGCGCGGAGCATCCTGACGATGCTGCGATCCCGCGGCCGGACCACTGGGGCGGCTATCGACTCGTCCCCGAGCGGATCGAGTTCTGGCAGGGGCGGCCCAGCCGCCTCCACGACCGGCTCGTCTTCCGCCGTGCGTCCGCCGGCGACTGGATCCTCGAGCGGCTCGCGCCGTGACGACCCACCGGGTCGCGGGCGGGGGCCTGCTCACCGCCGCCGACCGATGAACAGGCTCGCGCGACTGCCACCCCCGGCACGGAGCCGCGCCCGTTCGGTCGTCACCGTAAATCCGGCCCGCTCCATGCGACTCACGAAGGCCGGATCGTCGGCCGCCGACCAGACCGCCAGGCAACCACCCGACACGATCGCCGCGGCCGCGGCCGCCAGCCCGGTTGCCGTGTAGAGCCCGTCGTTGGCGGCGGTGGTCAGGCCATCGGCGCCGTTGTCCACGTCGAGCAAGACCGCGTGCCAGCCACGGCGCGTGCGGAGCAGGTCGGCGACGTCGGCGGTGACGACCTCCACCCTCTCGTCGGCCAGGGCGTCGGCTCCGAGGCGAAAGTCCGGATTTCGGTTCCACTCGATCACGGCGGGAACCAGTTCGGCCACCGTCACGCGGGCGTCTGGCCGGAGAGCGGCGAGAGCCTTCCGGAGCGTGTACCCCATGCCGAGCCCGCCGACGAGCACCCGAACGGCGGGCGTGCTACGGACGGCGGCACACGCCAGTTCCGCGAGCCGCTCCTCCGACAGATGCTGCCGCGTCGACATGAGCTCGACGCCGTCCACGCGAATCAGAAACCCGCCGTCGTGCTCGTGGAGCGTGAGCAGCCGGCCATCGGGAGTCGTCGCCCTGCCGCGCTCGATCGTCGGTTTCATGACGGCGCTGCACCGGCGGAACGCGTCGCTCTCACCAACCGTGGCTCACGGCTACCGCGGCAGCGACCGGCACCGTAGTCATGACGGGACCCGCGACTTTTCCTGCTTTTCGTCCTCGTCCTCGTCCTCGTGCTCGTCCTCGTGCTCGTGCTCGTGCTCGTGCTCGAACGAGCCGCCCACGCCGCCCTTGAAGTGGCAGTCACCGCAGGAGGTGGAGAGGTTCTGGAAGGCCTTCCGCAGCCTGCCGTCGTCGCGTGCAGCGACCGCAGCACCCAACCCCTTCAGGGCGTCGATGTAGCCGTCGGCCGACTCCTTGATCTCCGCGACGGGCGACTCGGCCAAGGCGCGGCGCATCGGCTCGAAGCCGGCCACCATCCTCTCGACGGCCGCCCACTCGGCCACCGGCCCCTCGAGCGTGCGCCGCAGCCGGCCGTACGGGGAACGGCGGCCCTCGTGCGTCTCCTCCATGAGTTCCTCGACCCGCTCGTCTTCGTGACGGCCACCATGGTCGTCGGTCCGCGCCGAAGCCGCGTGGAACAGGACCGCACAGGCACAAATGACGACGCTGGGCCGCATGAGAGGCTGCCTTTCAATAGTCGGGATACGGACCCTCGAATATCGTGCGTGTCGTCGCCGCAGGGAAGTCCCCCAGGTACGGAATTGCCGCGGTGACCAGCGTGCCGGCCCGGCCGCCGCGGATCACGTAGCCGGCCGCCCAGACGTAGTTGTCGAGCCCGCGGACGTACAGTTCCGCGGTATAGGGCTTGGGATTGGCGCGGAGCACCTCGGGCCACGTGGCCCCGCCGAAGTAGGCATGGGGCCACACGCCCGGAGCCTCTCCCGGGCCGAGTGGATCGACCACGAGCACCTCCCCAGTGCCGCCACCCCAGCATGCCGCCACCGAGTGTCCGTCCGTGCCGCACGACCAGCGGACGTGACCGACGCCGGAGCGGCCCGAGGTGTGAAACAGCGTGATCGCCAGGTCGGTGGCCCTCACGCAGTCGAACGTCCCGCGGGCGAGCGCCTCGCGAAGCGTCAGCGTGATGCCATATCGCCCGCCGGCGGTGAAGGCGTCGTGCGCCCACCGGCAGGCGGCGACGAAGGCCTCCGCGGGCGTGCCGTCGAGCGCCGCCGCCGCGTCGAGCAGCCGGGTCAAATAGTGATCGCCCCACTCGATCGCCGAAAACGAATGGCCGCGGTAGTAGAGCACATCCATCAACTGCTCCACGGTCGCATTCGGCGTGAGCCGGTCGAACCGCCGCAGCACCTCGCACTGCCGCTCCACGAATTCGGCCGAGTCGGCGCGGAACAGCATGTTGACGAGAAAGCAACACTCGTAGGGCATGCGGGCCGCCAACGCGAGCGTGTGGCGATTCGGCGGCGACAGAGCGGCCGCATAGGCCAGAAAAGCCTCGCGCCGGACCGGCGGCACGAGCATGCTCTCCGCCGTGCGGTGTCGGTCGGCCCGGATTTCCAGCAGGCGGTCGGGCGGCATCGTGAACACCTGCTCCGCCTGCCGCTCGAGTTCCAGGAAACTCGACCGGCCGTGCTGGGTGAGCATCCCGGCGGGCATGCAACTCGGTGCGTGCAAGATCGCGTAGGAACCGACCGCGCGATCCGCCCGCTGAAACGGCTCGGGACTGGCGCGCTGGAAGTCGAGCGCCGCCGTGAAATTTGCCGCCAGGAACTCGAGCCAGCGGTGCAGGTCTGCGAGCCAGAAGGTGGCTCCCTCCAACTCCGTGGACCAGCGTCGGAGCGCCTCCAGGTCTCGCCGGCCGATCGCCTCTTCAATTCGACAGAGGCAGTAGCCGGGCCACGTGCTCTCATCCGTCCAGCCGCTCGTCACCAGGCCCGCCGGGAAGGTCGTGGCCGATGCCGCCGTGGCGGCAAACGCCGCGGACGCCTCATGAAACTCCTCCGCCGACGCCCGGGCGGGCGCGTTGATGACCCGCCGGTTGTCGAGGAACGACCGCAGCCGTGACTGGTGCCAGGCGAGGTCGTCGGCCGCACTGGCGACGGCGTCGCGACCGACGACCAGCAGCATCGCCACCTCCGTGCCCGGGCCGCCGTCGATGTCCCCCAGATCGCTGGGCACCGTGTCGGTCACCGATCCGGCGAGCACCGGCCGCACGCAACTTTCGTCGCTGGGATCACGACTCCCCAGCAGCACCGCCCGGCTCAGGGGCAGGCTGCGGGCGGCGAGCGCAGCCAAGTCCACGACACCCCGGCCCGCGGAGGCCGCGGTCGCGAGGCTCACGGCACCCACGGACACCACCGCCCCCAGACGAACGACGTCGCAGCTGATCACGGCTGCGAGCATCACACACCATGGCAGATACCACGCCAATCGGCGCGGCGCGAACGAATCCATGGGCATGGGCGGCGACGTGCGGCTCCTGCCGACGTGGTCGGCGGGAGCAAGACACGCAAACAAAGGTGGGCGTCAGGGTGAGGGGCGCGACGGGATTGAAGAAGATAGCGGGTGACGGCCCGATCCAGAAGGGGGGCATGATTCGTCACAGGTGGTCGCCAGCCCGATTCGCCTGGATCGCCGCCCACCCGTCCGTGACCGCGTCGACGGCCGCGACATCCAGGCACGGCGGGTGCGGGGCGTTGATCCGCGAGGACGAACAAGGTCTTCCATCCCCTGATGCGGCTCACACGCGATCCTCGCGCGTCGGGTGGCATGTCGTTGGCAGCCCGACCTGCGGCGGCAGGCTCGCTCCGCAGCCTGCTAGACCCCGCCACCATCCAGGGCATCGAGCCTCGCGAGCGCCGCGACGAGACGACGCTCGAGTTCGGCGACCCGCGCCTCGAGATCCTCCGTCGCACGCGGCGGTGGGACCACCGGCTGCTCGTCGGCCACCGGCTCGTCGTCGACCGGGGCGCCGACGGACGTCTCCATGCGTCCGCCCACCAGGCCGAGCTGACTCCGCACCTTCTCGAGCTTTTCCGGGGGCAGGAGGCCATGGGTCAGCATCCGGCCACGGCCCGGCGGCGACAGCCAGACGACCAGGCCCCGTGCGGCGAGCCGGTCGAGGTGTCCGCGGAGGGCGTCGAGGTCGGGAATCGGATCCATGCGGCTGGCCCGGCCGCGCAGATCGCCCTCACTCTGCTCGCCCCGCAGGAGCAACTCGCCGAGGATCGCGAGTTCCTCCTTCTCCACGCCCAGCCACTCGTAGGCGAGGTGGCGGTAGCGGGGGATCTTGCCGCTCCCGAACACCTCCGCCATCGCCCCGCACGACCGCAACGACGTCACGGCCCTCGTCACCTGCTCCTCGTCGAGCGTCATCACCGGGTCGCGGTTGCTCTTCTGGTTGCAGCCCGTCACCAGCGCGTTGAGGGAGAGCGGATACTGGTCGGGGGTCGTCTTGCCCTTCTCGATGAGGGTGCCGAGAACCCGTCGCTCGATCGAATCGAGCGGCCTCACGCCCTTCGGGTTTGCCGAGCCTTCGGTCATGGCGCCGCCGTGATCAGGCCAGTAGATCGGTGACCACCCGAGCGGGTTCGACGCCGGTGAGCTTGAAGTCGAGCCCAAGATGCCGGTAGGTGAACCGTTCGTGGTCGAACCCGAGCAGGTGCAGCACGGTCGCGTGGAAATCGCGGACGTGCACCGGATCCTTGATCACGTTGTAGGAAAAGTCGTCGGTCTCACCGTAGATCTGGCCCGGCCGGGAGCCGCCGCCGGCCATCCACATCGTGAAGCAGCGGGGATGGTGGTCGCGGCCGTAATTCTCCTTCGACAGCCCGCCCTGCGAATAGACGGTGCGGCCGAATTCGCCCCCCCAGATCACCAGCGTGTCGTCGAGCAGGCCACGGGCCTTGAGATCCGTGAGCAGGCCGTAGGTGGCCTGGTCGATGTCCTTGCAGCCGCTCGTCAGCCGCCCGGAGACGTTGGCATGGTGGTCCCAGTGGTTCAGGTAGATCTGCACGAACCGCACCCCCCGTTCCACGAGCCGCCGGGCCATGAGCGTGGAGTGGGCGAACGACCCGGACTTCGTCACCTGCTCTCCATAGAGGTCGAGCGTCGCCTGCGACTCGTCGCGCAGGTCCGCCAACTCCGGCACGCTCGTCTGCATGCGGAAGGCCATCTCGTACTGGGCGATGCGGGTGCGGGTCTCCGGGTCGCCGATCCGCTCCAGCGTCCGTTCGTTGAGGGCCTGGAGGCCATCCAGCGTCCGCCGGCGCACCTCCCCCGGAACGCCCGGCGGATTGGTGAGATAGAGGATCGGGTCGCCCGCGCTGCGGAAACTCACGCCCGAGCATTCGCCGGGCAGGAAGCCGCTCGACCACAGCCGGGCGCCGATCGCCTGCGCCTGCTCCACGAGCGTCGAGCGGGCCACCATCACGACGAACGCCGGCAGGTCGGCGTTGAGCGACCCCAGACCGTAACTCAGCCATGAGCCCAGGCAGGGACGGCCCGTGATCTGGTTGCCGGTCTGCATGAACGTGATCGCAGGCTCGTGGTTGATCGCCTCCGTGTGCATGCTGCGGATGAAGCACATCTCGTCGGCGACCTTGCCGGTCCAGGGCAACAGTTCGCACATCCACATCCCGCACTCGCCATGGCGGGAAAACTTGAACTTCGACGGGGCGACCGGAAACCGCTTCTGATTCGCGGTCATCGTGGTGAGCCGCTGGCCGTCGCGGATGCTCTCCGGCAGATCCTTGTCGTACCAGTCGTCCATCTGCGGCTTGTAATCGAACATGTCCTGCTGCGGCGGGCCGCCCACCATGTGCAGGTAGATCACGTGCTTGGCCTTGGGGGCGAAGTGCGGCCCCACCGCTCCGGGCAGGCGATCGACCGCCGGGACGGTGGCATCCGCGGCCGCGAACCGCTCCGGCATGAGGGCGGCGAGCGCCGCCCCGCCGAGGAGATGGCCACCCGACTCGAAGAAGCGGCGGCGGGTGAGGTTGAGACCGAGTTCGTCGAGTGGGGAGTTGATGGGCGGGTTCATTTGCACAGCGTCTCGTCGAGGTTGAGCAGTTCGTTCGCCACGAGCGTCCAGCCGGCGAGTTCGGCGGCGTCGGCGGCCTGGGGTCTCGACTCACCGACCGAGACGAGCGACCGGGCGTCCTCGGGCCGCTCGCGATACCAGTCGAGGAGACCGGCCAGCGACCCCCTCACGATCGCGACTTCGTCCGGATCGAGCGGCCTGCCGAGCACGCGGGCCGCCATGAACTGCACCCGCGACTCCTCGTCGGGACCGCCCTCGGCGAGGGCCCGGTCGGCGAGCACCCGGGAGGCCTCGACGAACTGCGGGTCGTTGAGCGTCACGAGCGCCTGCAGGGGTGTGTTCGTCCGCTCCCGCTTCACGCAGCTGATCTCGCGGGACGGCGCGTTGAAGATGTCGAGCGACGTCGGTGGCGCCGATCGTTTCCAGAACCAATACACACTGCGGCGGTAGAGTTTGTCGCCGGAATCCCGCTGGTAGGTCTTGGTGTTGCTCTCGGGCATGGCCACGGCCTCCCAGACGCCGTCCGGCTGGTAGGGCTTCACGCTCGGCCCGCCGAGCCTGCGGACGAGCAGGCCACTCGCCGCGAGCGCCTGATCGCGGATCATCTCGGCGTCCATGCGGAACCGCGGACCCCGCGACAGCATGCGGTTGGCGTTGTCCTTGATCAGCTTCTCGGGCGTGGTCACCGCGGACTGGCGGTAGGTGGCGCTCGTGACCATGAGCCGGAACAATCGCTTGACGTCCCAGCCCGATTCGCGGAACTCCACGGCCAGCCAGTCGAGGAGTTCGGGGTGGCTCGGCAGTTCACCGGTGATGCCGAAGTCGCCGCTCGTGCGCACGAGCCCGGTGCCGAACACCTCCTGCCAGAACCGGTTGACGGTCACCCGCGTCGTCAGCGGATGCTCCTGGAGCAGGAGCCACTTCGCGAGGCCGAGGCGATCGCGGGGCAGGTCGGCCGGAAAGGCGGGCAGGGCGTCGGGCGTGTCGGGCTTCACCTCTTCCTTCCGCTTGTCGTATTCGCCGCGGTCGAGGACGTGCGCCACCGCCATCCCGTCCTTTTCGTTCATCACGTGGGCGACGGTGCCGCGCTTGCGAATCTCGGCCGACTCCCGCTCGAGCGTTTCAAGGGTGGCCACGGCCGCCTGGAACGGCCCGTCCTGTGTCCGCAGCCACCAGTCGTAGAGTCCGCCGGCGGCCTGCGGGCGCTCGGCGGGCGGCAACGACACCAGCCGGGCGAGTGCCCGCGCCCGACTGCCGGCCTCGATCTCGGCCGCGGACAGGGCCTGATCCCAGATCGAGACGTCGGCCAGACCGACGCCGTGCGCGGTCGATCCGTACGAGCGGCCCCCGATCGCGAGCGGCACTGCCGTCCGCACCGTATTCCGCTTGAACGTGTTCTTGTGAATCGCCGTCTTCCGGGGCTTGCCGTCGTAATAGATCTTCACGCCCTCCGGCTTGCCGGAGCCGTCGTACGTCAGCGTCACGTGCGTCCAGGTGTTGGCCTTGAGCTTGTCCTGGGCGACCACCTTGAACGCATCCTCCGGCCAGGCGTGCACGACGTGCATCGCGACCTGTCGATCCTGGACCCACACGTCCCAGCCCCGATAGGCCATGTTGACGTCCGTGCGGGCCACGACCGCGTAGTCGGCGTCGTTGTCCGGCACCCGCAGCCAGAGGCTCACGGTCCGCGGCTGGTCGTGCTCGAAATCGCCCGCGTCGGCCAGCTCGCCGGCCTTGCCGTCGAGCGTGAGCGCGAAGCCGCCCCCTGGCCCCTTCTGCCACGTCGTCTCTTCGGACAGCGGCAGGTCGATCTCCTCACCCGACAACGTCACCCGAGTCGTCTGGCCCTCGCCCTCGGCCAGCGGCAGCTCCAGCACCGGATCCATCTTGATCTGTGCAGCCGCGGCGGTGTCGGCGTCGGCGGCCATGACCCACGCATCGAAGTCGGGCCGCGCGGCCGCCTTACGGGCCTCGACGACCCGCTTCGCGTCGGGCACGAGCGAGGCGAGTTTCGTGAACCGCTCGCGATCCTCGTCCAGCGGCACGGTCACGACCGGCGGCGTGTCCTTGAGATTGCCGTCGGTCGCGCCCTGCGTCGTGTTGTTGAAGAAGGCCGAGAGCTCGTAGAAGTCCCGCTGCGTGATCGGATCGAACTTGTGGTCGTGGCAGACGGCACAGCCGGCCGTGAGACCCATCCACACCGCAGCGGTCGTCTCCGTGCGATCGCGGGCGTAGAGCACGATGTATTCCTCCGGAATCACGCCCCCTTCGTTGGTGGTCATGTTGCAGCGGTTGAAGCCGCTGGCGATCTGCATCTCGAGCGCCTGATCACCGCCCGACTTCGCCTCCCGGGCCACGAGGTCGCCGGCGAGCTGCTGGATCGTGAACTGGTCGAAGGGCAGGTTGCGGTTGAAGGCGTCGATCACCCACTCGCGATAGGTCCACATCTCCCGGTAGGCGTCGTGATGGATGCCGTGGGTGTCGGCGTAGCGGGCGTAGTCGAGCCAGTGGCGGCCGCGGTGCTCGCCCCACTCGGGCTTCGCCAGCAGGGCGTCGACGAACCGCTCGTAGGCGTCGTCGCGCTCGTCGGCGACGAAGGCCGCGACGTCGGCCGGTTCGGGAGGGAGGCCCGTGAGATCGAGGGCCAGCCGTCTGGCCAGCGTGCGCCGATCGGCCTCCGGCGCCGGCGCGAGCCCCTCGTCTTCGAGCCGCGCGAGGATGAACCGATCGATCGGATTCTTCACCCACGCCTCGTCGCCGACCGCGGGCGGGGCGGGGCGGGCGGGCGGCAGGAACGACCAGTGCGGCTGATACTCGGCGCCCGCCGCGATCCACCGCGACAGCAGATCCCTTTGGGCGGCCGTCAGCGCCTTCTTGGTCGATGGCGGCGGCATGACCTCGTCGGGATCGTCCGAACAGATGCGGTCGAGGATCACGCTCGAGTCGGGGTCGCCGGGCACGATCGCGCCGAATTCGACGGCTGCGTCCCGCTGGTCGAGCCGCAGATCGGCCTTGCGGCCGGCACTGTCCGCCCCGTGGCAGGAGAAACAGTTCTCCACCAGGATCGGGCGGATGTCCCGGTTGAACGAGATGTCGTCCGCCGCGGTGCAGGACAGGCACACGAGCAGGGCGGAAACGACGGCCAGGCAACACGAGCGACGCCGCATACGAACTCCGTGGTTGAAGACAGGACTTTGGCCCCGAGAGACCGCAATCCTTCCGCACACGACACCAGGAGGTCGGCGTTGCACTCCGCCGGCCCGAATCCATGGATAGTTTAGCACCCTGGTGCGGGTCGAGCCACGTCCACGTCCGCCGCCGGAAAATCGCCTCCAGGCGTAGACTTCGCGGCCGGGACGGAGGCGTTTGGGTGTCCTCGCCACGGCGACGTCAGCCGCGGCGGCGCGCGGCACATCCGATCCCCGGGAAACGCACGCCGATGGAGGCTTCACGATGCCCGCCCACCCACGCACCCGCCGTCTGCAGAGCGGAATCGCCGTCCTCGGCATGGCTGTCGGAGCCGTGCTCGTGAGTGGCCGCATGGGGTTGGCCGACGATGAACCCGCCGGCCCGCGGGCTGCCGACTGGCAGCGGGTGCAGCAGGCCTTCGACGAGGGCCGGCCAAAGACGGCGCTCGATGCGCTCGCGGGCGTCGAGGACGCAGCGATGAAGGATCGGGCCTGGGCAGAGGTCGCACGGGCGATCGCCTCCCGGATCCTCGCCGAGACCGGCGACCGCCCGCCGGACGATCCCGAGCGGGTGATCCGTCTCGCAGCCGCGATCGCCCAGGCGCCCCCGGAGGCCCGCGGCGTGCTCGAGGCCATCCGTGCCAACTGGACGTGGGGCTACTTCCAGATGAATCGCTGGCGGTATCAGCAGCGGACCCGAGGGGGCGCCGACGGTGAGGATCTCACGACGATCGCGGAGTGGGATCTGCCCGCGATCGTCTCGGAGATCCGCACCCGGTTCAGCTCCGCGCTCGGTGCGCCGGGCAGTCCGGAGCGGGCGGCACTCCAGTCGCTGCCCGTCGCCGCGTGGTCGGCGATCATCGAGCCAGGCAGCATGCCCGACTCGTGGCGGCCGACCGTATGGGACGTGATCGCCCGCGACGCGCTCGACTTTGCAGTCTCGGGCGAACGCGGGCTCGTGATGCCCGAGGATGCCTTCGAGCTCGACGCCGAGTCACCGGCGTTGGGC
>CAIXGY010000198.1 GCA_903919035.1 uncultured Planctomycetaceae bacterium
CTGGTCATCGCTGGTGACGAGGTTCTCTACCAGGACGACAACCACCTGACTGTCGAGGGCGCGAAGCGCATCCGTCGGCGGCTCGACGCGATTCTCGGCCACGCATGCGCTGGAGCCACCGTCGACGGCCGATCGCCCGCCGCCGACAGGGGCGGAAACGCCGTCCCGGGTGACACGCCCGGTGCCGAGTGATCGCGTTCGGTGCACCAGGTGGGGCAGCCGTTTCCCGGCGCGGCTGATGGCCGACGTGGTATCTTCAGGAAGGTTCGCGTCTTCATCGATCAGGACATGAGATGCCGCCCGAGTCCATGCAGCCGCGCGGGCAATCGATCCTGCGTGGGGCTTCGCCACACGCGTTCCCGCGATCGATCACGGTCTGGGTGAGTTCCCCGAACCCCGGCTCGGCGTGGCGGCGTGGACTGCGGGTGGTGGGAATCGCATGAGCATCTTTCAGGGACCGCATGGACCGTGGCTCGTCGCCGAGATCGGCGGCAACCACGAAGGGGACTTCGACGCCGCGTTGCGACTCGTGGATCTCGCGCTCGAAGCGGGAGCCGACGCGGTCAAACTCCAGGTGTATTACGGCGACACGCTCGTGTCGGCGGTCGCGAGCCCCGACCGCAACGCGCACTTCAAGCGGTTCGAACTCGAGCCTCGGCAGCACCTGGCACTGGCGGAACGCGTGCGCTCGGCCGGCCGCGGCTACGTGGCCTCCGCCTGGGATCTTGCGGCGTTCGACTGGATCACCCCCGTGCTCACCGCCTGCAAGATCGGCAGCGGCGACCTCACGGCGCCGCCGTTCCTGCGGGCGGCGGCGCGGACCGGCAGACCCGTGATGCTCTCGACCGGCCTCGCCGATCTGGCGGAAGTCGCCGCGGCCGTGGCTGAGATTCGCACGACGAATCCTGCCTATCGCGATCGGTCACGACTGGCCGTGCTCCAATGCACGACGATGTATCCGATCGCCGATGCCGACGCCCACCTTTCGGTCATGCGGGCCTTTGCCGACCTCGGCGTGACCGTCGGCTACTCCGACCACACGCTCGGCACCCGTGCCCTCGAGGTGGCCGCGGCCATGGGGGCGGAGGTGCTCGAATTCCACTTCACCGACCAGAAGCACGACCGCACGTTCCGCGACCACCAGCTCTCGCTCGATGGCGACGATCTCCGGAAACTGATCCGTGCCCTCGACGACATCCGCACCCTCCAGGGCTCTCCGGAGAAGAAGCCGCTGCCCATCGAGATCACGAACGATCATCCACGATCGTTCCGGCGGGCCGTCTATCCCACCCGCGACATCGAGGCGGGCGAGGTGCTCGACGCCGACAATGTCTGCGTGCTGCGGCCGAATCAGGGCATCGACGCCCGCGACTACGATCGGGTGCTCGGCCGCCGCGCCCGGCGACCGCTGCGCCGGCACGAACCTCTCGACTGGCAGGATCTCCAGTGAGCGCCCCGCAGCCCGTGACGATCGATCGGTGCCCGCTGTGCGGCAGCACGGCCGCGACCGAACACTCGACGCCCGAGCCCAACCTCTACTCCGAGAAACTCGCCGACCTGCTCGCACAGGACGAGCGGCAGGTGCTCTGCGAGCACGCCAACTGGCTGTGCGGCGACTGCGGGCTGGTCTTCAAGCGGCGCTGGTTCGCCCCCGACGTCATTCGGGAACTGTTTCGCACCGCCGTGGCTGCGCACCCCCGGGGCTGGGACACGGTGCTCGATCGCTTCTCCCCCGCGGGATTCCAGCGGACGGTCGACTTCTGGGCCGCGGCCATCGACCGTGGGGCGGCACCTGACGTGCGCCGCGGCGAGCGGGAACTGCTCTCGGTCATCGATTCGATCACCGAGCCGACGGGCTACGAACCCGCAGCGGTCGTGGCGGCGGTCGGCCGGGGTGACGTGGCGCTGGTTCGCGGGCTCGCTCCCGCGATCACGACCTCGATCCGCGAGCCCGCGGCCTTCAAGCGGTTCTCGGGGTTCCGCTCTCGTGCCCTCTGGGACTATCTGCAGGCCAACACGGGTGGCTTCGCCGGCTATGCCGAGGTCGGCTGCCCGCTGTGGGGTCTCTTGCCGCTCGCCGCGGAGTTCGGCAGCTGTGCCACCTACCTCGAACGCGACGAGCCGAACTACTGGGGCGCGGGATGCACGAATGCCGGCGTCCACTGCCTGGAGAGGCTGCTGACCGACCGCCGCATCGCATCGGCCCCGTGGTCCGCTCGGGAGCGTCATTCGGTGATCGGCCTCTTTCAGTACCTGGATCACCTGACCGCCCCGGGCCGGTTTCTCGAGGAGCTTTTTGCGCGAGCCGATTCGGCCGCCATCATCATGGATGGCATCGGGGCCCCCGTGGCCATCCAGCACGTGACCGGCTGGACCGACGCCAGCTTCGCGTTCATCGCGCGGGCCTTCGGCAAGCGTCTCTTCGACGACTTCGACGCGATCCGCCCCTCGGGCAACCGCCTCTTCCTCCTGACCCCGGAGCGTTGAAAGCCCCCGCATGGCGCTCATCGACGAACACCCCGACCGCGCGTCGCTCGAAGCGGCGGGCGCGCGGATGCTGGCCCTGCTCGAGCGGCTGTGGCCCATCCATCGCAGCCTCGCCGGGCCGGGCTTCCGGGACACGCTGACGATTCTCGGTTCGTCGCTCGACGGGTTCGCGATGTCGCAGGCCGCCAGTGGCAGCCGCGTGCTCGACTGGGTCGTGCCGGACGAGTGGCACCTCCGGTCGGCGTTCATCGAGGCCCCGGACGGCCGGCGGCTGTGCGACGTGGCCGACAACACGCTGCACGTCGTGGGGTACAGCACAGCCGTGGACGCGCGACTCTCACTCGCCGAACTGCAGCGGCACCTGTATTCACTGCCCGACCAGCCCGATGCGATTCCCTACGTCACCTCGTATTACGAGCGGAAGTGGGGCTTTTGCCTGTCGCACCGGCAACGCGAGAGCCTCGCCGAGGGCACCTACCGGGCGCGCATCGACGCCACCCATGTGGCCGGCTCGCTGGACTGGGGGCAACTCGTGCTTCCGGGGCGATCTGCCGACGAGATTCTGTTTTCGACCTACTGCTGCCATCCCGCGATGGCCAACAACGAACTGTCCGGCCCGGTGCTGGCCGTCGCCCTGGCGGAGTGGCTGGCGACGCGGCCGGACAGGCGGTTCACCTACCGCTTCGTGTTCGTGCCGGAGATGATCGGGTCGGCGGCCGTGCTCGAGGCGCACCGCGAGCACCTGCGGGACCGGGGCCGGGCCGCCTTCAACCTCACGTGTGTGGGGGACGAGCGGGCGTGGTCGTTCCTGCCCTCGCGGCTCGGCGACTCCTACGCCGACCGCATCGCCCGCCACGTGCTGCGGCACGCCGTCGGCCGCTACGAGTCCTATGCGTGGCGCGACCGCGGCAGCGACGAGAGCATGTACTGCGCACCCGGCATCGACATCCCGATGGTGTCGATCATGCGGTCGAAGTACGGCACGTATCCGGAATACCACACGTCGCTCGACGTGCCCGGCCGCGTGGTCACGGCGCGGGGGCTCGCCGAGTCGCTCTGCGTCCACCGCACACTCGTCGAGGCCCTCGAGCACGACTGCACGCCGCGGGCGCTCGTGCTGGGCGAGCCGCAGCTGGGCCGCCGCGGCCTCTACCCGCAGACCAGCATCAAGGGCAGCACGGCGCCGGTGAAGGACATGCTCGATCTCATCTCTCACGCCGACGGCAGGACGAGCCTGCTCGACATCGCCGACCGCTGCGACCGGCCGCTGTGGGCCTTCCTGCCGCACCTCGACGCCCTCGTGGCGGCCGGCGTGCTGGAGCGGTGAGCATGCGACTGGGCACCCTCGTCTTCGCGCGGTTCGAGTCGAGTCGGCTGCCGGGCAAGGCCCTGCGGCATCTCGGCGGCATGCCGCTCCTCGAGCGGGTGATCCGGCGGGCGCAACTCCTCCCGTGGCCGGTGTTCCTGGCGACGACCGACCGGAAGGCCGACGAGTCGCTCGCGGCCCTGGCCGCGCGGCTGGGCGTGGAATCGTTCCGGGGGTCGGCGCATCGCGTGCTCGAGCGGGCCGTGCTGGCCGCCGAGGCCTTCGGGCTCGACGCATTCGTCCGGTTGTGCGGCGACCGGCCGCTGTTTCCGCTCGACGACCTGCGCCGGGCGGCGGATGCGATGCAAGACGCCCAGGGGCACGGGCCGACGTCGGCCCCGGATCTCGTCACCACCTGCCTGAACCAGCGTTGCCCGCGGGGGCTCACCACCGAGATCGTCCGCACCGGCACGCTGCGGCGTATCCTGGATGGCGTCGTGTCCGACGCGCAGCAGGAGCACCTCACGCAATACTTGTACGAGCATCCGGCGGACTTCCACATCGTCGGTCTTCCGGCCCCGACCTCGCCGCCGAACTGCCCCGGCTTCGCCGTCGATACGGAGTCGGACCTGATGATGCTCGATCGGATCTTCACGGTGAACCCAGCGCTCGACGTGAGCCCCGCCGAGGCAGATCGGATCTACGGATCACGAGAGGCATCATGAGAGACCACTTCATTCACCCGGCC
>CAIXGY010000199.1 GCA_903919035.1 uncultured Planctomycetaceae bacterium
GGCCGGAACGCGGGTTTTCCAGCCCCTCGGGGTGTCGCAGCCTCGCTGGACACCGCCTTCTGGCCCCGAGGGCCGTCGGATACGCTACCGCCGGCAGGCTTTGGCCAGCCCATTCCACCCGTTTCGCCGCCACGACACTCCCCGAGATCCCATGCCCGCCACGCCAGCCGACCCGTTTTCCGCCCGCGCCTCCTTCGAGACCGGCTCCGGCCCCGCCACCATCTACCGCCTTCGGGCCCTCGACGACGCCGGGGTGACGAACACGTCGCGGCTGCCGTACTCGATCCGCATGGTGCTCGAGGCGTTGCTCCGCACCTGCGACGACTACGAGGTGACGGAGAAGGACATCCGGGCGCTGGCCACCTGGAATGCCGCGGCGCCGGCCGAGGTCGAGATCCCGTTCAAGCCCGCGCGGGTGGTGCTTCAGGACTTCACCGGCGTGCCGTGCGTGGTGGACCTCGCGGCGATGCGGGCCGCGATGAAACGGCTCGGGGGTGATCCCGCGAAGATCAACCCGCTGGTGCCCGTGGACCTCGTCATCGACCACTCGGTGCAGGTCGATTCCTTCGGCCGCGCCGACAGCCTGGAGCAGAACGTCGAGATCGAGTTCGCCCGCAACGCCGAACGCTATGCATTCCTGCGCTGGGGACAGCAGGCGTTTCGCAACTTTCGGGTGGTGCCTCCCGCGATCGGCATCGTCCACCAGGTGAACCTCGAATACCTCGCCGGGGGCGTGTTTCTCCGCGACGATCCGACGGGGAAGGGGGGCAAGGTCGCCGTGCCCGACACGCTCGTCGGCACCGACAGCCACACCACCATGATCAATGGGCTCGGCGTGGTCGGCTGGGGCGTGGGGGGCATCGAGGCCGAGGCCGTCATGCTCGGCCAGGCGCTGTCCTTGCTCCTGCCCGAAGTCGTCGGTTTTGAACTCACCGGCCGCCTCCCTGCGGGCGCCACCGCCACCGACCTCGTGCTCACCGTGACCGAGATCCTGCGGAAAGCGGGCGTGGTCGGGAAGTTCGTGGAGTTCTTCGGCCGGGGACTCACCGGCATGGCCCTCGCCGACCGGGCCACGATCGCCAACATGGCGCCGGAGTACGGCGCCACGATGGGCTTCTTCCCCGTGGACGACGAGACGCTCGCCTACCTCCGGCTCACCGGCCGGCCCGCGGCGCAGGTCGCGCTCGTCGAACGCTACATGAAGGAGCAGGGCCTCTTCCGCACCGATGCCGCGCCGACCCCGGAATTCACCACGCGGCTGTCCCTCGACCTGTCGACGGTCGTTCCCAGCCTCGCGGGTCCCAAGCGGCCGCAGGACCGCGTGCCGCTCGCGGCGGTGAAGCAGACCTTCGCCGAGTCGCTGACGGCCCCGACGGCGAAGCGAGGGTTCGCCCTCGAGGGAGCGGCCCTCGCCCGCACGGGCACCGTCAAGGAAAACGGCCACGCCTCCACGATCGGCCACGGCGCGGTCGTGATCGCCGCGATCACGAGCTGCACCAATACGAGCAACCCGAACGTGATGGTCGCGGCCGGTCTCGTCGCCCGGAAGGCGGTGCAGAAGGGCCTTGCGACGAAGCCGTGGGTGAAGACGAGCCTCGCCCCGGGATCCCGGGTGGTGACCGACTATCTCGAAAAGTCGGGACTCGCGCGGGATCTCGACGCCCTCGGCTTCGAGACGGTGGGCTACGGCTGCACGACCTGCATCGGCAACTCGGGGCCGTTGCCCGACCCGGTGGCCAAGGCGGTCACCGAGGGCGACCTCGTGGCGGCCGCCGTGCTCTCCGGCAACCGCAACTTCGAGGGCCGCGTCAATCCGCTCGTGAAGGCCAACTGGCTGGCGAGCCC
>CAIXGY010000200.1 GCA_903919035.1 uncultured Planctomycetaceae bacterium
CCCGGTGCGCTGTGTCGCGGACGTGCGCCGCGGCGTCTCGCAGGAACCTTTTCTTGGCCCCGGCCGGGGCCGGCTCGAGGACGGAGGCGTCGGGCGACGAAAACTCAGTCGTCATCACAGCACGATATCTCTTTCTGGGCACTGAAACCGCAGCATCGACCGCAATCCACTGGCGGGAGGATACACTGCAGGTGGGGAGTGGCCTTTCCGAGCCGTCCCGCCGCGTTCGCGGTCGCCGCCGAGTGTCCCGTCACGACCCCCATGTCGCCGTTGGAAGCCATTCCGCTGGGATCGTTTGCGATCCGCCTGGCCATGTGGAGTCTCGTCGCAGCGGGCTGGGTCGCCGGCACGATGTGGGTTGAACGCGACGCCCGCGACGTCTTCGGAAGAACCCGTCCCTGGATGGGAATTCTGTTCGGCATCGGCCTGGCCTTGTTCGCGGGCACATGCCTTCTCGGGGCGGCGATCGCGCCGTTCGCCGCGGCGGCCTTGGCGACGGCCATGGCATCCTACGTCGTGTGTCGGGAGCAGGCTGTGCATCCTGACGACCGTCTTCTCCGGGCCGATCTGGTCGCACGATGTCGTATTCTGCTGGAAGAGTTGCCGGGCGTGAAACAGGCTCTCGCCAGTCTCGGCCGTGCCGGCCCCCGGCGACAAATCAACGGCCCGGATGTCGGCGTCGTACTGCTGAAGAAAGACGGCACCGTCTTCAGTGGCGGTCGGGATGAGACGGGCCAGGACATCGCTGCGGCGATCCAGACGACTCGTCGCATCCTCGGCGACGGGATCGGTGTGCGGGCGACCGACATCCACATCGAGCCGCGGTCAGGCGACGAGTGCCAAGTGCGGTTCCGTATCGACGGGATCATGCAGACCCGTGAAACGCTGACCACGACGGCGGGCAAGGCCGTCGTCTCGGCGCTGAAGGTGCTCGGCGACATGGACATCGCCGAGCGCCGCCGGCCACAGGACGGCACGTTCGCGGTACTCGCGGGCACCCGCCGCTTCGATGTGCGCGCCGCGTCAGGCCCGACGAATTTCGGTGAGAAATTGGCGCTGCGGCTGCTCGATGCCGATGGCGGCATCGTCCGTCAGGGGCTGGCCGCGCTCGGGATGCGGGAGTCGATGGTGCGTGTACTCCGCGACGTGGTGCAACGCTCCCACGGCATGCTGGTGGTGGCCGGTCCAACGGGATCGGGCAAGACGACGACCGTCTATTCTGCACTCGCCGAGATCGACGTTCTGACCCGGAACGTCGTCACCATCGAGGATCCTGTCGAATACCGCCTCGACAATATCTCCCAGACCGCGGTCAACGTCGCCGCCGAACTCACCTTTGCGAAGATTCTCCGCTCCGTACTGCGTCAGGATCCGGACGTGATTCTCGTCGGCGAAATCCGTGACAAGGAGACGGCCGAGATCGCCATGCAGGCGGCGCTCACCGGCCACTTTGTGTTCACAACGCTCCACGCCAACGACTCGGCGACCACGGTCACGCGGTTGCTTGACATCGGCTGCGACGCGACGCTCATCCAGTCGGCGGTCACGGCCGTGCTCGCCCAACGGCTGGTGCGTCTCCTCTGTCCAGAGTGCAAGCAACCATATGAGCCCGGGCCGGAAGAGCTGCGCAGGCTCGGCATCTCGGCCGACCGGAAGCCGACCTTCTACAAGGAGCAAGGCTGCGAGCGGTGTCTCGGCACGGGATACCATGGCCGAACCGGGGTCTACGAGTTGATGGTCGTGGACGGGGAACTCCGCGGGCTGCTGGTGGGGCGGCCGTCGCTGGAGTCCATCCGGGCGGCGGCCCGAAAGGCGGGTACGCGGACGCTCTGGCAGTCGGCGTTGCTCAAGGTGGTCGATGGTCAGACCAGCCTCGCCGAGGCGGAGAGGGTGGTGCGATGACCGCAGGCGGGTTGAGTGTCATCATGGCGAGTTCCACGGTCGCGCAACTGTTCGCGGGCTGGACCGCGGTGCTGCCGATGGCGGCGCTGGCAATCTACGGCTGGTATCGCGGCGGTTTTCTCGCGGTGATCGCGGGGCTCCAGGTGGTGGCGTCGTTCCTGACGGCGCTGGCGCTGGCG
>CAIXGY010000201.1 GCA_903919035.1 uncultured Planctomycetaceae bacterium
CCCCACGGAAGCGAGGCAGGATCGGGTCTGCCCAGCCCCTCGAGCGGGGCTCTGGACGCAAGCGCAGGCATGGATGCCGGAGCGCAGCGGACATGCAGAGAGCCGAAGCCGGGCACCGATCCGCCGCAGGTGGATCGGTCGGGCGGAGGCGAACGTCCCGCGAGAGGGTGTGGGCAGACCCGAGCCGGTTGGGCTCACAGGTTCGGCTGCCAACGAGATGCCTCCCTCCGCGCGAGGGCCACGTGCGAGCCGCCTCACGTGTTCCGCGCACCCGAGCAGCGCATGCTGCACGCATCGCATTCGCTGCGGAGCTGTCCATGACCCGCCCCCTCGTCCGCGGGTCATCCACCGCCGCCTTCGAGGCTTTCCCACCGCGCAAACGCCACGGCGACGCGGGACTCGAGGTCGTGGAGACGGGCCTGATCGCGCGCGAGCACGTCGCCCGGCTGGCGGAAATAGCCAGGCTCCGCCATCGCTGCATGCATCGCGGCAATCTCGGTCTCGAGCGTCTCGATCGTCGCCGGCAGGATCTCGAGTTCCCGCTGCTCCTTGAACGACCGCTTCTTCCTCGTGGCGTCCGATCCGGGTGGCGGCTGCGGTGCCGCCACCGATTGCGGGCGCGCAGCCGGAGCCACCGGCGCGGCGGGTCGCTGCCTCAGCCAGTCGGAATAGCCGCCGACATATTCCTTGACGGCGCATGCCCCGCCGTCACCCGGGGGCTCGAACACGAGCGTGCTCGTCACCACGTTGTCGAGAAACGAGCGGTCGTGGCTCACCACGAGGACGGTCCCCGCGAAGTCCACGAGCCGTGCCTCCAGCAGTTCGAGCGTTTCGGCGTCGAGGTCGTTGGTGGGCTCGTCGAGCACGATCAGGTTCGCCGGCTTGGCAAAGAGCCGGGCCAGCAGCACGCGATTCCGCTCACCACCCGAGAGATACTTCACTGGCGCGCGGGCGCGATCGGGCGTGAACAGGAAGTCCTGCAGATACCCGATCACGTGGCGTGACTGGCCGCCGATCTGCACCGTCTCGTAGCCGTCGGCCACGTTGTCGGCCACGGTTTGCTCGTCGTCCAACTGGTCGCGAAGCTGGTCGAAAAAGGCCGTCCGCAGGTTGGTGCCGAGGCGCACGGTTCCGGCCGATGGGGTGAGTTGGCCCAGCAAGAGCCGCAGGAGCGTGGTCTTGCCCGATCCGTTGGGGCCGATGATCCCGATTCGATCACCACGCATCACGGAGGTCGAGAGCTCGCGAAAGATAAGCCGCTCACCGCGCAGGAACGACACGCCCTGCAGCGCGGCCACGAGCATCCCGCTGCGGTCGGCTGCCTGGATCTCGAGCTTCACGCGGCCCACGGTGTCACGCCGCCGGACGCGCTCGCGGCGCATCGCCTCCAGGGCCCGCACCCGGCCCTCGTTGCGGGTGCGGCGGGCCTTGATGCCGGTGCGGATCCAGACTTCCTCCCGCGCGAGCTTCGTGTCGAACAGCGCGTTCTGTTTCTCCTCCGCGGCGAGCGCTTCCTCCTTCCGCATGAGGAAGGTGTCGTAGTCGCACGACCAGTCGAAGATCCGCCCGCGGTCGATCTCGAGGATTCGGCCGGCGATGTGGCGGAGGAAGGTTCGGTCGTGGGTGACGAAGATGAGCGTGCCCCGCCAGCGGCCCAGAAACGCCTCCAGCCACTCGACCGCCTCGATGTCGAGGTGATTCGTGGGCTCGTCGAGCAGGAGGAGGTCGGGCTGCGCGACGACCGCCCGCGCGAGCAGTACGCGGCGCTTCATGCCCGCAGAAAGCGACTCGAAGGCCGCGTCGCCGTCGAGCGTCATGTGGGACAGGATCCGCGTTACGGCCTGCTGCCGCTGCCAAGCCGGCTCGGCGGCCCCGGATCGAGGCAGGCCAGAGGCGACGACGTCATGCACGGCGCCGACGACGTCCTGCGGGACATCCTGCTGAAGCAGGGAAGCCGTCGCTCCGGGGGCGAACTCGACCGCACCGGAGTCCGGCTCCGTCTCTCCGGCGAGCATCCGCAGAAGCGAGGTCTTGCCGGCCCCGTTGCGGCCGAGCAAGCCGACCCGCTGGCCCGCCTCGACGTGACAGGTCACGTCATCGAGCAGCGGTAGCCCGCTGAACCGGAGCGACAGGTTGCGAATCGTGACGAGCGGCATTGGGTGGATCCATCATAGAAGAGCGTGGCCTCGCGCGCCCCGTCGGGCACCTGGAGAGCCGGCGTGCCGCTCGCAGCCTCGACGAGCGCGTCATCCCGGCGGTACCCGACCGCCAGTGGGCGTTCTCGGTGCCGTGGCGTCTGCAGGGCATCCTCGCCGTCCGCCCCGCGGCAGTCACCGCCCTCAGGCGGAGGCGGCCGCCTCCGCGGGCGCGGCGAGCACTTCCGCGGCGGGCCGCGGCATGCCGAAGAGCTCGCCCTGGAACAAGTCGACGCCGTCCTCCACGAGCCGTGCCAGTTGCTCCTTGCTCCGTGTGTATTCCGCGACGGTCGTGATCCCGCGGGCGCGGCAGATGCTCACCACGGTGCGGACGAACTCCCGCTGCAGTGGATCGTCGTCGACGTATCCGGTGACGAGTCGGTCGAGCTTCACCGCAGCCAGCGGGTATTGGGTGAGATACCGCAATCGGCAGATGCCGCTGCCGAAGTCATCGAGCGCGACGGACGCGCCCTCCGCCGCGAGGGCCTCCAGGCGGGGCTGGACCACCTCCGGCGGCCCCGCCACGCAGCGCGAGGCGATCTCCAGGGAGATCCGGCCGCACCCGTCCGGCACCCGCCGGATGAGGTCGAGAAACGACGCGGGAAACTGCTCGGACTCGAACGTTTCGTGCGACACGTTGACGGAGAGCCGCACGTCCGGATGCGAGCCGAGGATCTCGATGGCCCGCTGCAGCATCATGAGGTCGAAGCGTTGCAGCAGGCCGTTCGCCTCGCCGGCCAGGAAGAAGTCGGCCCGCGATCCCATGGGCCGGCGCAGACCATCGAAACGTGCCAGCGTTTCGTGGTATTCGGCACGACCGTCGCCCGGCCTCGCCACCGGTTGCAGCCACACCTCCCACATGCCGAGGTCCATGCACGCCGTCAATTGTCGGGCCTGACTGCCGGTGAACCGCCCCGTCCCGGCGTCGACCACACGGTTGCCCCCCGCTGCCCGTGCCTCGTCGGCCGCGGCCTCGGCCACGCGCAGGGCCTGGTCGTGGTCGTCGTCGATCACGCGGGCCACCCCGATCGACGCCCGCAGCGGGAACCGCGGTGCGAACCCGGGGACCTCGATGTCGCCGATTGCCTGAAGGAGTCGCTCAGCCCCTTGCGAAGGGTCGTCGTGTTCGGCCTGGGGCCGCGTACATGCGAGGAAGGTGTCCCCCATCAGGCGGCTGGCGAGCGATGGATGAGGAAAGACCCGGTTGAGAGCCGCCGCCACGTTCTGCAGCACGTCGTCGGTCTGCCGGTGTCCGATGGAGTGGCTGATCGCCTCGAAGTCGTCGAGCACGACAATGATCAGGGCGGGCTTCGCCAGCGACGACCGCTGTCCCTGGCCGGCTTGGAGCAGGCGTGACATCGCCCAGCGGGTGAACAACCCCGTGATCGGATCGCGGTTGTTGATGTGCCGGCCGACGATCGGGCCGCCGGAAATCAGCGGCTGGGCGAGGATCGCGACGCGACCGTCGCCGGTGCCGCGCATCCCGAGCACGATGGCGTGCGGATGCCCGTGCTCGTCGAGCAGGCGGGAGGTGCGGAACTGCGTCAGTCCGGCCCCTGCCCGTGAGATCGCGGCGGCGATCGTGTCGCGCTCCGATGGGTAGAAGATGGTGAGTAGCGAGTCGCCCGGACGCACGTGGAAGAATGAGGCGATCGCCACGTCGGGAGCCGGGGCAGCCGCTCGAACGACCCCCTTGTCGTCGACGTCGATCCGATGCGGACCCAGCGGATGCTCGATCAGACCGGGCATGTGCGCCGCCCTGCTCACGGCCTCGATCACGTGCCAGCAGATGTCCTGCAAAGGCTGGCCGCTGGCGACCGTATCGACCCAGCCACGACGTTTCGTCTCACTCG
>CAIXGY010000202.1 GCA_903919035.1 uncultured Planctomycetaceae bacterium
TGGCCGAGCGCAGCACGGATTGCGAAGCGAGGCCAGCATCGAGTGAGCGACGGGCACGAAGCCCGTCGCGAACGTCCGAGCGAGACGGCACGGGCATCCCCGACGCCGGGACAGGCGCGGTGACGCGCGAGGATCTCGTGTGAGCCGGAGAAGCCGGAGGGTCGCCCGCCCGGTCGAGCCGCGGCGTGGCACGCTGCGGAATTCGTGCCGTCAGCCCCGCGGGTGGAACGCGCTATGCACGCCCTTGAGGCGACCGGCGTCCACGTGCGTGTAGCGCTGGGTGGTGGCGATGCTCGCGTGGCCGAGCATCTCCTGAACGTGCCGGAGATCCACGCCGCCGGTGACGAGGTGGGTGGCGAAGCTGTGGCGGAGCGTGTGCGGGCCGATGTCGGGCGGAATGCCGGCGCGGGCCGCGTGCTCCCTGACAACCTCCCAGATCCGCATCCTGGACAGCCGATTTCCCCGCGACGACAGGATCGCCCAGGTCGGCGTTCCGCCGGCGCGGGCGGCGAACTCACGCCGTGGCCCCTCCATCCACTCCCGCACCGCCAGGATCGCCCGCCGCCCGAGCGGCACGACCCGCTCCTTGTTGCCCTTGCCCCGGCAGGTGCAGAAGCTTTCGTCGAGGTGCACGTCGGTCACCCGCAGGGCCGACACCTCCGAGGCCCGGCAGCCCGTGGCGTAGAGCAATTCCAGCAGCGCCCGGTCGCGCCGGCCCGTGGCCGTGCCCCGCTCGGGCGCATCGAGGAGGCGATCCACCTGTGCGGGAGAGAGCGTGCCGGGCATGACGTCGTCCCGCCGTCCGGCAGCCACGAGTTCCGCCGGGCTTTCGGCGATCACGCCCTCGAGCTGGAGAAACGCGTAGAAGACCCGGAGCGTGGCCGCTTGTCGGGCGATGCTCGCCCGAGCCAACCCCTTCTTCGCGAGATGGGCGAAGTAGTCGCCGAGCCCACGGACATCGACGGCCGCGGCAGCCCGTCCCCCGAGCCAGGCGGCGAAGTCACGGAGGTCGCGACGATAGGCGGCCTGCGTGTTGGCGGCGAGCCCGCGCTCGTGGCGGACGTAGTCGAGAAACCGCTCGACGAGCAGCGACGTGGCCCCGGCCGCCGGCGCCACGGCCCCGCTGTCGAGAATCACCCGCCGCGTCCGCGGCTTCCGCTCCATCGGCACCGCCCGGCCCGCGTTCACACGTCGTAACCGAGGTTGGGCGCGAGCCAGCGTTCCACCTCGGAGACCGGCATCCCCTTGCGGGCCGCGTACGACTCGACCTGCTCCCGCGTGATGCGATCCACCGCGAAGTATCGGCTTTCCGGATGGGCGAAATAAAGGCCCGACACGCTCGCCGCCGGCAGCATCGCGCAACTCTCCGTGAGCGTCATACCCGCCCCGGCTTCCGCCCCCAACCAGCGGAAGATCGACCGTTTTTCCGTGTGGTCGGGGCAGGCCGGGTAGCCGGGCGCCGGGCGGATACCGCGATATTTCTCCTCGATGAGATCCTCGTTCGTGAGCCGCTCGGCCTTGCCGAAGCCCCATTCGCGACGCACCCGCGCGTGGAGCCACTCCGCGCACGCCTCGGCCAGGCGGTCGGCGAGGGCCTTGGCGAGGATCGAGGAGTAGTCGTCGTGGTCACGGTCATATCGGCGGCACAACTCGTCGCAGCCGTGGCCCGCGGTGCATGCAAAGGCGCCGAGATAGTCCCGCCGGCCACTCTCCACCGGCGCCACGAAGTCGGCCAACGCATGAAACGAGTCCTGCCCCTTCCGCTCCCACTGCTGCCGGAGCGTGTGCGCCCGGCCGATCTCGACCGCGCGCGACTCGTCTGCATAGAGGATCACGTCGTCGCCGGCGGAGTTGGCCGGAAAGAAGCCGTACACGGCCTTCGACTGGAGCAGATCGTCACGGACGATCTCGTCGAGCATCGCCAGCGCGTCGGCGTGGAGTTTGCGGGCCTCGGCCCCCACCACGGCGTCCGTGAAGATCGCCGGATACTTGCCCTTGAGTTCCCACGACATGAAGAATGGCGACCAGTCGATGAAGGGCACGAGGTCGGCCAGCGGGATCGTGTCGAGCGTCCGCACGCCGACGAACTCGGGCACGTCGATCGGTGCGGTCGCCCAATCGGTCGTCCACCGCTTCGCGCAGGCCGCGGGATAGGAGACCAGCTTCGTCTCCTGCCGACGCTTGAAGTTCTCCACGTCGCGGGCCTGGGCATCGCGATTCGCGCGGGCGAACTCGGTGCGACTCGCGGGGTTGAGCAACTTCTCCACCACGCCCGCCGCCCGCGAGGCATCGCTGACGTGGATCACGTCACCGGAATAGGTCGGCGCGATCTTCACGGCCGTGTGCCGCGCCGACGTCGTCGCCCCGCCGATGAGCAGCGGCATCTTCAGGCCGGCGTGCTCGAACTCGCGGGCCACCTGCACCATCTCGTCGAGACTCGGCGTGATCAGGCCCGACAGGCCGACGACGTCCACCTCGTTGCGGATCGCCTCGTCGATGATCTTCGTGCACGGCACCATCACGCCGAGATCCACGACCTCGTAGTTGTTGCAGCCGAGGACCACGCCGACGATGTTCTTGCCGATGTCGTGGACGTCGCCCTTGACGGTCGCCATGAGCACCTTCCCGCGCTTCGCCTGCTCGGCGCCCGAGGCGGCCCGCTCGGCCTCCATCGACGGGAGGAGGTGGTTGACCGCCCGCTTCATCACGCGGGCGCTCTTCACGACCTGCGGGAGGAACATCTTCCCCTCGCCGAACAGGTCGCCGACCACCTGCATGCCCCGCATCAGCGGCCCCTCGATGATCTCGAGGCTCGTGGCATAGTGGCCGCGGGCGGCGTCGACGTCCTCCTCCACGTGGTCGGCGATCCCCTTCACCAATGCGTGGGTGAGCCGGGCCTCTGCGTCGAGGTTCCGCCAGGAGTCGGCCTGGCCGACCTCGACGCCCCCCTGCTTCTTCACCGTCTCGGCGAACTCGACGATTCGCTCCGTGGCGTCGGGCCGCCGGTCGAAGAGCACGTCCTCGATCCGCTCCTTCAGTTCCGGCTCGATCTCCTCGTAGACGGCGAGTTGGCCCGCGTTGACGATGCCCATCTCCATGCCGGCGCGGATGGCGTGGTAGAGGAAGCAGGCGTGCATCGCCTCGCGGACGGCGTCGTTGCCACGGAACGAGAAGGAGATGTTGCTCACGCCCCCGGACACCTTCACGAGCGGCATCCGCTCCTTGATGATCCGCGTGGCCTCGATGAAGTTGAGCGCGTAGCGATTGTGCTCCTCGATGCCGGTGGCGACGGTGAGGATGTTGGGGTCGAAGATGATGTCCTCGGGCGGGAAGCCGACCTCCCGCGTGAGGAGCCGGTACGCCCGCTCGCAGATCGACACGCGGCGGTCCACGTCGGTCGCCTGCCCCTGCTCGTCGAACGCCATCACGACCACCGCCGCCCCGTGACTGCGGACCCGGCGGGCATGGTCGAGGAACGTCGCCTCCCCCTCCTTGAGGCTGATCGAATTGACGATCCCCTTTCCCTGCACGCATTTGAGGCCCGCCTCGAGCACCTCGAACCGCGAGGAGTCGATCATGATCGGGACCTTGGAGATCTCCGGCTCGCTCGACAGCAGCGTGAGGAACTTGGTCATCACCTTGACGCCGTCGAGCATGCCCTCGTCGACGTTGACGTCGATGATGTTGGCACCGTTCTCGACCTGCTGGCGGGCGACGCCGAGGGCCTCCTCGTAGCGTTCCTCCTTGATGAGCCGGGCAAAGGCCCGGGAGCCGGTGACGTTCGTCCGCTCGCCGACCACGGTGAAGCTGCTCTCCGGGCGGATCTCGAGCATCTCGAGCCCCGAGTAGCGGCTGCGGCGCGGCGGATCCGCGGGCGTCCGCGGCGGGTAGTTCCGCATCACGTCGGCGATCGCCTTGATGTGCGCCGGCGTCGTGCCGCAGCAGCCGCCCACGATGTTGAGCCAGCCCGCCTCGGCGAACTCCTTCAGCACGCCCGCCATCATCTCGGGCGTCTCGTCGAAGCCCCCGAGCGCGTTGGGCAGGCCCGCGTTGGGATAGCAGCTCACGTACCGCGGAGTGATCCGCGAGAGATCGGCCACATGGGTTCGCAGCTTCTCCGGCCCGAGCGCGCAGTTGATGCCGGCCGAGAGCAGGTCGATGTGCGAGATGCTCGTCCAGCAGGCCTCGACGGTCTGGGCGGAGAGCGTCCGCCCCCCCTCGAAGATCGTGAACGACGCCATCACCGGCACGCGGCGACCGCCGTCGGCGAACACCCGCTCGATGGCGTGGAGGCAGGCCTTGAGCACGAGCGTGTCGAAGGCCGTCTCCGCGAGGAGCAGATCGACCCCGCCGTCGAGCAGCGCCTCGATCTGCTCGCGGTAGGCGGCCACCATCTGGTCGAACGTCACGTCGCGATGGCCGGGATCGGCCACGTTGCCGGCGATGGAAAGCTGCTTGTTCGTGGGCCCGATCGAGCCCGCCACGAACCGGGGCCGGTCGGGGGTTCGCGCCGTGGCGGCGTCGGCCGCCGCCCGGGCCAGCGACGCCGCGACGAGGTTCATCTCGCGGGCGTGGTGCTGGAGGCCGAAGTCGGCCAGGGCCACGCTCGTGGCGCCGAACGTGTTGGTCTCGACGATGTCCGAGCCGGCGTCGAGGTAGGCGGCGTGGATCCCGCGGATCGCGTCTCCCTGGGTGAGCGTCAGGACGTCGATGCAGTTCTTGAGGTCCCGGCCGTGGTCGGCGAAGCGATCCCCCCGAAACCCTCGTTCGTCGAGGGCAAGCGCGTGCACCATGGTTCCCATGGCGCCGTCGAGGATCGCGATCCGGCTGGAGAGAACCTCGCGGATGTCGGGAGAGCGGGACGGCGGCGGTGTGGGCATCGGCGGTGCTGATGGGACGGGAGCGTGATTCGATCCGGTTTTTCCGGCCTCGCCGCATCATAGGCAAATGGGAAGACCGGGCATACTGCGTCGAGCGTCATGCCGGTTTCGCCGGCCCGCGGGATCGCACAACCCCCCGTCTCACCCATCGCCCCCGGTCGCTCAAGCCTCCGATCCCACGGCGACGATGGTGGGACGAGGGAGGCGAACGGATGCGGATCATCGCGCGGATACCCGATCTCGGTGCGCCCGCCGAGGCCGCTGGCACGCGGGTCGCTCCGGGCACGCGGGTCGCCGCCGTCCCCCGCCCGCGGCCACGCGCCGGAGGGCTGGCCGCGGCGGCCGAGGCATGGACCACGTGGCCCGTGGCCGCCCTGGCCGTGACCGCGGTCGTCGCGTGGACGCTCGCGTCGTGGCGCGATCATGCCCGGCTGGTGCAGCAACGGGGTGAGGTGCGGCTCGCCCTGGAGCCCGGAGCCGCCGGTCGTGCCGACGCCCCAGAGGGAGCCGTCGTCCGATGACCGTGGATCTGCTCGACGCGGCGTTCCTCCGCAGGCTGACGGATCGGCCACCGTCGTCGCGCCACGACGCTCCGCGGCCGCCGCAGCCGACGACCGGTCATGTCGTGGTGCCACGGGAGCCGCCGACTCAGACGCCCGCCGCGTCGGCCGGAGCTGCATCGATGTCGAGTCACGTGCGGCCCGTCGTCGAGCGCTTGCTCGGCCAGGCGCCGGAGGAGTGGGCAGCGCTCGCGGCCCACGTCGAGTCGGCTCGCCAACGGGGCCTTCGCGTGATCGCGGTGGCCGGCGGTCGGGCGGGCGAGGGGCGCACCACGGTCGTGCAGTGCCTGGCGGAGACCCTCCGCACGCGCGGCCGCGACGTGTGCTGCACGGTCGCCCACGAGCTCGCGCTGGCATCCGTGGGGCCCGACGGCCGCGGCCCCACGCACGACAAGCGGATCATCATCGTCGATGCGGGCATCTGGTTTCCGCCGGGGCCGATCCGCCGCGCGCTGCTGCAGGTCGCGAGCCTCGGGTGCGAGGCGGCCATCCTCGTGCGCCGTGCCGGTGCGGCCGGCGGCACGTCGCGGCAGGCCGCGCTCGAGGCAATTGGCGTCGAGGTGCTCGGCGAGGTGCTCACCTTCACGTCGCCCCTGGCGACGGACGACATCCCTGACGGAGGAGCGGCGGCATGACACACCCGGCGAACGGAACGCTCGTGGACTCGCGCCGTGCGGCGCTGGCCAAACTGGCCTACGCCGTGGAACGGCCCGGCGGTGTCGCCCTGCTCTGCGGCCCTCCGGGCACCGGCAAGACGGTGGTCCTCGACGCCCTGGCCGCGATGCTCGCGGGCCGCGCGACGCGCCGCCCGCTGGCTGCGTGGCTCGACGACACCGCAACCGATCTGCCCGAGTTCGTGCTCGCCGACGACGCCCATGCCACCGACGTGACGGCGCTCCTGCGGCTGCTCGACACCTGCCGGGCGCGACGGTCGGAGGCGTGCCTCGTGCTCGCCGGCGAGGGCCGACTCCTGTCGCTCGTGTCGCGCGACCCGCGGCTCGTGCGGGCGGTCGGCCTGCGGGCCGTCTTGCGGCCATTCGCGGAGGCGGAGACCCGCACGGTGCTCGACGCGACGCTCTTCGCCTCCTGCGGCGGTCGCATGACCGTCCCCGAGTGCGACGCCGTCGCCCGCACGATCCATGAGATCGCTGCCGGCATTCCGGCCATCGTGACGCGGCTCGCGGAGTTCGCCGCGCTCGTCGCCGGCGCGCGGCCCCACGGCGGGCTCGTCCCGGCCGACATCGAGGCCATCCACCGACGGCTGTCGCTCCAGGCGGCGTAATCCGGCTGAGACATCGGTCCTTGCGCGGAGGAAAGGCATCTCGTCGGCAGCCCGCCTCTGATCCCCAGCGGATCGTGTCGGGCCCGACGGTATCACCCCAGGTCCCACGCCCCGGGGCTACGCGTCGACTCCTGCGGCACGGGCGAGCATCGCGGCCACGGAGTCGGGACCCGGTGGAGCGGGCGGCCGATCCGCGGCGAACGGCGATGGATCAAGGGTCGGAGGCCGGCCCGTGACGAGGTCGGCCACCAGCACGGCGGTGCCGGCCGACTGGTGAATGCCGGCGCGGAAGTGACCCGCGGCCACGAAGGCGTTGCGGATGCCCGGCGCGCGCCCGATCGTCGGCAGTCCGTCCGCCGAGCCGGGCCGCAGCCCCGCCCACACCCGCTCGACCGGCGCCTCGGCGGCGTCTCCGAGCAGATCGCGGGCCACGCCCTGCAGCCGTTCGATCGTGGTGGCGGTCGGCTCCGGATCGAACCCCGCATCTTCGAGCGTCGAGCCGACGAGCAGTCGGCCGTCATCGCGGGGAACGAGATAGTCGAGGCCTCGATTGACGACGCGGCCCAGCACCGGACGCGGCAGCCGCAGCATCACGATCTGCCCGCGGATCGGCCGCGTTTCCAGCCGCAGGCCGAGCGGGGCCGCGAGTCGCTCGGTCCAGGCGCCGGCGGCGAGCACGTAGGCCGCCGCCTGGACGGTCTCGGCCCCCGGTCGGCCATCGACGACCACGCCCGTGACCCGGCCGTCACGGACCTCGATCCGCGCGACGTCGGCGGTCTCGATGACCACGCCGCGCAGCTCACACGACCGTTCCAGGGCGTCGAGCAGCCGCGAAGGACGGACCTGAAGTTCCCCCGGCAACACAAACCCGCCGAGCAGGTGGCCGGCGGCGACCGCCCCGGCGAGGGCCGGCTCGCAGGCCGCGAGTGCCGCGGCGTCGAGCCAGTCGCAGCGGGCGCCCCGGCGCCGCCAGGTGTCCGCGGTGCCTCGCAGCCGCTCGAGCGCCGCCGCCGTCGCCGCCACGTGCAGGCCGCCACACTCCCGCAGGCCCACGTCGATGCCCGTCTCGACGAGCAGGTCGGCGGCCCACTCCCGCATGAGTCGGTCGCTCCAGGCCGTGAGCGCAGCGTTGGGCGACAGGCCGGGTTGCTGCGGCGCCGGCGGCAGGATGCCCGCGGCGGCCCACGAGGTCGTATCGCGGGCCGCGTCCCGCGCGAGCGCCCGCACCGTGAGCCCGCGGCCGGCAAGCTCGCGGGCGATCGACAGGCCGATCACACCTCCACCGACGATGCAGCAGTCGGTCATGCGGAGCCTCGGAGCGTCATGTTCGTTCGAGCCTACGGCATTTCCCCATGGCGTGCCACGACGTCGCGACGCGGCACCACGCTCCGCGGCGGCACCGACGCGTCAGCGCGGCCGCCGCCGCTGGCACCACGGGCAGTAAAACGTGGCCCGCTGGGCCTGCACGATCCGCACGATCGTGGTGCCGCAGGCGCCGCACGGCTCGCCCGCGCGGCCATACACGCGGTGCCGCTTCTGATACCGACCCACGCGGGCCTCGACCGTGCGATAGGTCTCGTCTCCGATCGACGAGCCTTCGAGACGGACCGCCTCGGCGAGGATGGTGCGGGTGGCCGCCGCGATCTCGTCCCACTGCGCGGCCCGCAGCCGCCGGCAGGGCGTCCGTGGGTCGATGCCGCACCGAAAAAGAATCTCGGCCGCGTAGATGTTGCCGATGCCGGCGACCGCCCGCTGGTCGAGCAGCGCCACCTTCACCGCGCGGCGCGAGGGGCTGAGCGCGGCGGCGAGTTCCACCGCCGACACGGTGAGTCCATCGGGGCCGAGTTTCGCCGGACCGCAGGCGGCGGCGAGCCCGCGGGCGTCGAACAGCCGGATGGTTCCCAGGCCGCGGCGATCCCAAAACAGGAACCATGGCGGGCCGCCACGCCGCGGCACGAGCCGCACGATCAGTCGCACGTGCTCCGCCGACGGCGGTTCCGCCAGCAGCATGAGCCCCGTCATCCGCGGCTCGATGGTCAGCCAGAGTGGGTCGCCGCCCCCGGCCGCGGCGAGTTCCACCACCACCCGCTTGCCGCGGCGATGCACCGCGGCGATCGAGCGGCCGGCGATCCGCGCCGCGAGCATTCGCGGCGGCGGTGTCACGGAAAGCGGCCGCACCCGCGACCGTGGAAACTCCACGGCCGCGATCCGCCGCCCCACCACGCGGGCGAGGCCCCTCCGCATCGTCTCCACCTCGGGTAACTCGGGCATCGGCGTTTTTCCGCTCGCATGGTGGGCTGTCGCGACGAGGCTACAATCGCGGCATGGCTCGGGGAATCACCGGAGCCACGTGCCGCCCGCGAGCCCGCCCGTGACCCCGCCGACCGCAGCGCCGCTCTCCGCCGTACCCGACGCCTTGGGCAGGTTCGGCAGGTTCGGCGGCCGCTACGTGCCGGAAACGCTGTCGGCGGCCCTCGACCAACTCGAGCGGGAATACGACGTCGCGATCGCCGATCCGGCCTTCCAGTCCGAACTCGACGGCCTGTTGAAGACGTTCGTCGGCCGCCCGTCGCCGCTCCACTTCGCCGCCCGGCTCACGGAACTGGCAGGCGGCGCCCAGATCTGGCTCAAGCGTGAGGATCTCAACCATACCGGCGCCCACAAGATCAACAACACGCTCGGCCAGGGCCTGCTCGCGATCCGCATGGGCAAGCGGCGGATCATCGCCGAGACGGGCGCCGGCCAGCACGGCGTGGCCACGGCCACGGCCTGCGCGAAGTTCGGCCTCGAATGCGTGGTCTACATGGGGGCCGAGGACGTCCGCCGCCAGGCCCCCAACGTCCGCAACATGCGGTTCATGGGCGCCGAGGTCCGCCCCGTGGAGAGCGGGTCGCGCACGCTCCGCGACGCGATCAACGAGGCGATGCGCGACTGGATGGGCTCGGTCGAGACGACGCACTACATCATCGGCTCGGTCGTGGGCCCGCATCCCTTCCCGCGGATCGTCCGCGACTTTCAGTCGGTGATCGGCCGCGAGACGGCGACGCAGTGCCGTGAGCGGTTCGGCCGGCTGCCCGATGCCGTCGTGGCCTGCGTGGGCGGCGGCAGCAACGCCGCGGGAATGTTCTTCCCGTTCGTGGATCACCCGGAGGTGAGGCTCATCGGCGTCGAGGCCGGCGGCCGTTCCGGCAAACCCGGCGACCATGCGGCGAGCCTGTCGTTCGGCAGCCCGGGCATCCTCCACGGCTCCTTGAGCTACGTGCTCCAGGATCAGGATGGTCAGACGTCCGACGTGCATTCGGTGTCGGCCGGCCTCGACTACCCGGGCGTGGGTCCCGAGCACTCCTTCTGGCACGACCTCGGCCGCGTGGAATACACGAGCGTCACCGACGGCGAGGCCCTCGACGCCTTCGACCTCGTGGCCCGCCGGGAGGGAATCCTGCCGGCGCTCGAGACGTCGCACGCCTTCGCCTGGGCCGTCCGCGAGGCGGCGCGGCGCAAGCCCGACGAGATCATCGTCGTCTGCCTCTCGGGCCGCGGCGACAAGGACGCGGCCGAGATCGCCCGGCTCCGCGGCCTCGCCGCCGACGGCGGAAAGGCCTGACCGCATGGGCGTCGCCACCGAAGCGAGCGCTGGATCCGCGGCCACGTCCGGCGTCGCGCGGATCGCCGCCGTGTTCGCCGCCAACCGTGCGGCTCATGCGAAGGCCCTCGCGCCGTTCGTGACGGCCGGTGATCCCGACCGCGACACGACGGTGGCGGTGATCGAGGCGGTCGCGGCCGCGGGCGCGTCGCTCTGCGAGCTCGGCGTGCCCTACAGCGACCCGATCGCCGACGGCCCTGTGATCCAGGCCTCCTACACGCGGGCCCTCGGCGCCGGCATCACGCTCGAGGGTGTGTTCGACATCGCGAGGCGGGCCGCCTCGCAGACGACCATGCCGATCCTCGCGATGGTGAGTTACTCGATCATCTTCCGCCGGGGCATCGCGGCCTTCACGGCCGAGGCCGTCGCCGCGGGCCTCGCGGGCCTCGTCGTGCCGGATCTGCCGCTCGAGGAGTCCGACGACCTCGACCAAGCCTGCCGCACGGCCGGCCTCGCGCTGGTGCGGCTCGTGACGCCGACGACGCCGCCCGACCGCGCCGCGGCGATCGCGAAGAAGTCCACGGGCTTCCTCTATTGCGTCTCGGTGGCCGGCGTGACCGGCGCCCGCATGGAACTGCCCTCAGGACTCGCCGACCGCGTGCAGTGGCTCAAGACCCAGACCGACGTGCCGGTGCTCGTCGGCTTCGGCATCTCGGGGCCCGAGCAGGTGAAGGCCGTGGCTGCGGTCGCCGATGGCGCGATCGTGGGTTCGGCGCTCGTGCGGCTCATGGCCGAGTCGGCGGGCCAACCCCGCGCCGACATGCTCGCCGCGGTCCGTTCCCGCGTGACCGACCTCGCCGCCGCGTGCGGCCCGCACGGCTGACGGGCGTTCGAAAACCTGGCGGCAATCCGGCCGCAGGGATGCTCATTGACCACTCGATGCGGCTCGCTTCAGCACATCATTGACCTCACTCCCAAAACGGCGTACTATTTGGGAACATGCTCCCGAGAAAGATTTCGCTCTCTGAATCCAGCAGTTTCTTGCTGCTTGGTCCACGCGGCACCGGAAAATCGACGCTCCTCCGCGAGCGGTATGCGAACAGGTCCGCCCTGTGGATCGATCTGCTCGACCCGGAAACCGAGCATCGCTTCGCCCTCCGGCCCAGCACCCTCCGCGAACTGATCGCCGGGGCACCGGCCACAGACTGGGTCGTGATCGACGAGATCCAGAAGGTTCCGGCGCTCCTGGACGTCGTTCACGGTTGCATCGAGGCCCCGCCGGGCGACGGCCGCCGCGTGCGGTTCGCGATGACCGGATCGAGCGCCCGCCGCCTGAAGCGGGGGGCCGTGAATCTGCTTGCCGGCCGGGCCTTCGTCCACCACCTCTTTCCGTTGACCAGCCACGAACTCGGGGCCGACTTCAATCTGGTGCGCTGCCTGAAGTTCGGCACGCTCCCCGCCACGCTGGGGTTCGACGCCGACGCCGACCGCAACGAGTTCCTGCGGGCTTACGCCCGTACCTACCTGCGGGAGGAGGTCTGGAGCGAGCACCTGATCCGTCGGCTCGATCCGTTCCGCCGCTTCTTGGAAGTGGCGGCGCAGTGCAACGGCGAGATCCTCAATTTTTCGAACATCGCCCGGGACGTGGGCGTGGACCACAAGACCGTCGCATCCTATTTCGAGATCCTCGAGGACACCCTGCTGGGCTTCACGCTGGAGCCCTGGCATGCCTCGGTCCGCAAGCGGCAACGGCAGGCGCCGAAGTTCTGGTGGTTCGACTCCGGCGTCGTCCGCGCCCTTGCCGGAACGCTCTCGGTCGACCTCGTCGCCCGGTCCGGCGGGTTCGGCCGCGCCTTCGAGCACTTCGTGATCCTGGAAATCGTCCGGGCCGCCGACTATGCCCGCAGCGACTTCCGGTTCTTCTACCTCCGCACCAAGGACGACGCGGAGATCGACCTGATCGTCGAGCGTCCCGGACGTCCGCCGGCGCTCGTCGAGATCAAGTCGGCCGATTCCGTGGAGCCGCGGCACGTCCGCGACCTCCAGCGGTTTCTCCCCGACTTTCCCGGCGCCGTCGCGCTGTGCCTGTCCCGCGACCCGATGCGGCGAAAAATGGGCGACGTGCTCGCGCTGCCGTGGCAGGAAGGGCTGACGGAACTGGGGCTGTAAGCCCTGGTGCCCCGGGTGATCGGTCGTCGCGCCACCGTTCGGCTCAAGGCCGACGCCGGAGGCCGTCCCGTCGCTCACCCGCGGACGGTGCCGATCTCGTGTCAGGGTGGAGCGAATCGCTCCACCCGGCGGGCCGCCCCTGGAGCGAATCGCCCCAGGCACCCCAGTGCTGGTGATGCACTTCGCCCCCGGACTCTACCCCGGTCGGGGAACGTCCAACCATCGTCCGCTGTGCGAAACGAGAACCTCCGCCGTCGCGTATTCGCACCGGCAGGCTGCGAGATCTCCCTTCTTTTCTCTGTCTGACCTGGCTTTTTCCACACCCCAGGCCGGTCGGCACCCCCGGCATCCTCGGCATATGTGTCCCATTCGGCATCCCGTTTGCATCCCGATTTGGCCAACGGGCATGGATCGCCCGCCCCCACCTTTCCGCGACTACCCGGTTTCCGGGTTTCTCCGCACCGCATGGCTCAGCAACCCCTCACCACTGGCTCGGCCCTGTCGCTTGGGGAGGCCGTTCGGCTCCGCACGGCCCTGTGCCTGGCGGGCGCGGCGGTCATGGTGCTTCAAATCGTGGGCACCCGGATCATCGGCCCGCACTTCGGGGCGGGTCTCTCCGTGTGGACGGCCCTGATCACCGTCACGCTCGTGGCCCTCGCTGCCGGCTACTTCCTCGGCGGCATCCTCGCTGACCGGTACCCGCTGCCCCGCTCGTTCGCTGGCGTGCTCCTGGCCGCCGCCGCCGCGATCGCCGTGGTGCCGGTTCTCCGGGCCCCCGTCATTGACCTCGGCTGGTCGATCGGCATCCGCGGCGGGGCCCTGCTCGCGGCCACGATCCTCTTCCTGCCGGCCCTCGTCCTGCTCGGCATGGCTTCGCCGTTTGCCATCCGCCTCGAGGCTCGGGGCGTCAGCGACGCGGGCCGCTCGGCCGGCAGGCTCTACGCGATCTCGACGGCCGGCTCGGTCGTGGGTGCGGTGCTCGCCGGCTACGTGCTCGTGCCGATGCTGCGGATTCCCGTCTTGCTCGCCGGTCTCTCGGCCGTGCTCGCCGTCGCCGCCGTCGTCGCCGCGGTGCCCGGTCTCGACGCCCGCGTACTCGCTGCCGCCATCGCGATCGCCGTGATCGCGTTCCTCGTCGTCTCGCGTTCGTCGCGGCCCGAAGGCCTGCTCGCGGCCCGGTCGTTCGAGGGCACCGACCTGCGGGTCGTCGAGCACGACGGCCGCCGCTATCTGATGATGGACCAGGTGGCCCAGTCGGTGGTCGATGCCGCTGGCCGGCCCTGCGACAAATACGCCTACTTCCTCGCCTCTCGCATCCTGCTCGCCCGGCCCGAGGCCAAGCGGGTGGCCGTGATCGGCGTGGGCGGCGGCGGCCTCCTGGCCATGCTGTCCGAGCGGGGCTTCTCGGTCGAGGGCGTCGATCTCTCTGCCGAGGTCATCGATCTCGCCCGCAGCCACATGGGCCTCGCGATCCCCGCCTCGCAGCTTCACGTGGCCGATGGCCGGGTCTGGCTCCGCGACCACGCCGGCGAGTTCGACGTGGTCGTCCTCGACGCCTTCGCCGGGGACCGGATCGCCGCCTCGCTCGTGAGCCGTGAGGGCCTGGGCGTCGCGAAGGCCGCCCTCGCGAAGGACGGCCTGCTCGCCATCAACACGTGGGGCGTGGATATGGTCGCCGGCGGGCCGAACGGGACGGGCGCCGCGATCCGGGCCACGCTCGACGCGGTCTTCCCGAACGTGCTCGCGGTTCCGGCCGCCGGCAATCTCCTCTTCTTCGCGGCCGACGAGCCGGTCATCGCCCGCCGCGACGCGATCGAGTTGGCCGCCTTCGACGGCCCGCAGACGTTCACCTGGCTCAACGTGCCGGCGACCACGTGGCCCGCGGCCGAGGTGCTCACAGACGACCGAAACCCGATCGACGCGATGGACGTGGCGAGCCGGGAAATGGCCCGCGCGGGCCGCCGCAAGACGACGCCCGCGGCCGTCCGCGAGGCGCTCGCGTGGGAATGATTGTTCTGAAAGAGGTTTCCTCGATGGAATGGTTCCCGATCGTTCGCTTGACCAAGACTCGGCTCCTCGGAGCGCGGCAAGGGATTGCCGCAGCAGCCCGGCGTGCCGTCTGCGGCCTGATCTCGCTGCTGGTCATCGCGGTGTCCGGCGAGGCCTACGCGGGCGGCAACATCTACGTCTGGGACGGCGGTGCCAACAACGGCAACTGGGGCAGCGCTGCGAACTGGGACGTGACGCCGACCTGGGACAATCAGGCCAACCTGCAGTTCGCCGGCTCGGTTCAGACCTCGGCGACGAACAACATTACGACGACGATCCGCAACATGACGTTCAACGCCGGAGCGGGCGCGTTCACGATCTCCGGCAGTGCGGTGTCCGTCGGCAATGCCGCCGGCTTCGTCAACAGTTCGTCGAACCTCCAGACCATCAACCTGGCCGGCATCACGCTCACGGCCAACACGAACTTCAATGCCGGCGCTGCCGGCATGAGCATCTCCAGCCCCATCTCCGGGGCCTTCAACTTTCTGATCCCGGCCA
>CAIXGY010000203.1 GCA_903919035.1 uncultured Planctomycetaceae bacterium
CCTTCTTGCCGCAGCCGGCACCGCCGCCGTTGCCGCTGCCGTTGCCGCAGGCGTCATCGGCCGGAACCTGCTCCTCGACGCACTTCTTCACCTTCACGCAGACCTGCTTCGTGACCTTCTTCGGCACGCGGACGACATACGACTCCGTCTTCGTCTCGGTGACGACGTCGCTGGCGCACACGCTGTAGGTCTGGGTCTTCTGCACGGGCACGTTCACCGTGTAGTTGACCTCGCGGGTCCGCGTCTCGGGGACGCACTTGTTCACCGTGATCTCGCGGGTGCGAGTCTCACAGCGGCTCTTGTTCACGCACACCGTGCGGGTCCGGGTCTCCGGCACCATCTTGGTGACGCAGTAGGTCCGGGTCCGCTCCTCGCAGCGGGAGAGCTTGACGCAGTAGGTCCGCGTCCGCTCCTCGCAGCGGGTCTTGTGCACGCACACCGTCCGCGTCCGCTCCTCGCAGCGGAACTTCTTCACGCAGTAGGTGTAGGGCACCTGCTCGCACTCGGTCTTCCACGAGGTGACCTCGATCTCCTTGGTCTCGCACGTGGGGACCCACTTGCGGCAGCAGACGACCTTCGGGCAGCAGGGATTGCCGTCGGCGTCGTACTTGCCGTTCGCGGAAATCTCCTTCGCCTCGGTCACCCAGTGGCCACCGCGGCAGGTCACCGTCTTCGTGCCCTTGACGGCCACGCGGCGGGAGACCGTCCGGGTCCCGGTCAGCTCCTCGGTGTAGGGCACCATCACCGTGTAGGCCTGCTCGACCATCTCGGTGTAGGGCACGTTCACCTTGTAGGTGGCCGTCCGCTCCTCGGTGTAGGGCACGTTCACCTTGTAGGTGGCCGTCCGCTCCTCCTTGACCGGCACCATCACCGTGTAGGTCTTCTCGACCTGCTCGGTGTAAGGCACGCGGACCGTGTACTCGGCCGTCTTCTGCTCCGGCACCAGCGTATTGACGGTGTACTCGACCGTCTTCGTCCGCTGCTCCGGCACCATCACGGTGTAGCTGCGCGAGCGCTCCTCGAGCTTCGGCACCTTCTTCATGACGGTGAAGGACCGCTCGCGGACCTCCGTCGTCCACTCGGTGGCCTCGACCTCGCGGATCTCGGGCACCATCTTCCACCGCTTCACCGTGCGGACGCACGGATCGGCTGCTGCCGGGGCCTCGGCGGCCACGGCGGCGTCGGCCGCGGGGGCGGCCAGGGTCGGCTCCTGCGCGCGGGCGAACGTGCCGCCGAGGCAAACGCCGGCGGCCGCAGCCCAGGGCAGGAAGCTGAACGTCAACTTCTTCTTCACGGAAACCTCCAGAGGGAATAGGGTCAATCGCCAAACCGGTTCGCGAACCACGTGTCCGGCCCGTCCGTGCGGGGGCCATCCCCAGTCGATGGCCCCTTGTCGCCCGTCCGTTCCGGTGAAACTGCCGGCGTCGACCCACCCGTCCGTCGACCCGGTTGCCGGGTCTCCGTGATCGGAAGAGCTTGCGCTGCCGGCAGGCTCTCCCCAGAAGATCGATCCTCGCCGACCCAAAAAGTCAGGCGTCGCGAGGATCGACGGGTGGTGCCGGTTCTCGCGGTGGTGCGGCCGCCGGGTCAGAGCCTCCCATCGGCCCTCCCTCGCAGCACGTCTCGAGAATCGAGCCGCACCGTCGACACATCAGCTTCGCGCGGATCTCGAAGGTCTCGCCCCCGCAGATGGGGCAGCGGCATGCGTCCATGGGGGCGATGATACGCCGCGGACGGTCAGCCGACGAGCAGGAGCAACAACTCCTTCGGGCCGTGGGCGCCGAGCACGAGAATTCGCTCGATGTCGCCGGTGCGGCTCGGGCCGGTGATGAACGAGAGCATGCTCGGCAGGCGGCCGGCGTGCCGACTGCGGACGAGTTCGAACGCGTCGGCGAGCGTGCCCACCACCTGGTCCGGCCTCGCCACGACTACGTGCACGTGTGGGAGGATCGAGAGCGCCCGCCCGCCACACGATTCACTCGACACGAGAATCGAGCCGGTCTGGGCGACGAGCGCCTCGCAGGCCGTGATCCCGGCGTCGCAGGCCGCCAGGCCGTGCTTGTCGAAGTCGGTCCCGGCCGCGACGGGCCATGCGGCTGTGGCGAGGCCTGCAGTGACGGCGTCCACGAGCGGATGGCCGTGGCAGGCGACCTTCGTCCAGCCCCGGTCGTGGGCGAGCCCCGCGAGCCAGGCTGCGGCCGCGGCGGTGTCGGGCACCCGCTGCACCTCGGCGCGGAGTCGGCCGAGGTTCGCGGTGAGAATGCTCAGCTGTTCTTCAGGTGTGGCACCACCGTCGGGGAGCCACGGCCGGGCCGCCTCTGCCGCAAGGATGGGCAGCATCGGGCCGCCAGCCGCAGCGTCGCCAGGGTGTGTCGCGGTAGCATGTGGCGGCGGAGCTGCCACGCGGAGTGCCTCGCCGATGCGGGCGAGAATCGTCTGGCGGGCGGAGGGTGCGGGCGTGGTACGGGTCACGGCCGGCGCCTCCACTGGTCGCGAAAACTTCGCCCGGGAGCCGCCGGCAGGTCGCGGGTGGCCAGCCACTGTCGCATGAGCGATGGCCGCATCGCCTTGAACAGCGGCAGCGTGCGCCGGAACACCCAACCGCCGGCCGCGAACAGCCACGGCCGTCGGGCGACGGCCAGGAAGATCCGGTGGCCGAGCCGCTCCAGCCTCGAGGGTGCGGTCCGCGCGGCGTTGCGGCGGTTGTGGAGCAGGTGGTGGTGGATGTCGATCCGCACCGGACAGGCGTCGGTGCAGGCACCACACAGAGAACTCGCCCCGGAGAGGTGGTTCCAGTCGACGAGCCCGCGCAGGTGAGGGGTGATCACCGAACCGATCGGTCCCTGGTAGGTGGTGCCGTAGGTGAAGCCGCCGACGTTCTTGAAGATCGGGCAGACGTTCAGGCACGCGCCGCAGCGGATGCAGTGCAGGCTGTCGCGCTGCTCAGGGTCGGCGAGGATGGCCGTGCGGCCGTTGTCGAGGAGGACGAGGTGCATCTCCTCGGGGCCGTCGCACTCCCCCGGCGGACGTGGCCCGGCGTAGAGGGTGTTGTAGCAGGTCATCGGTTGGCCGGCCCCGGCGGTGGCCAGCATCGGCAGGAGCACGGCGAGGTCGTCGAGCCGCTCCACCACCTTCTCGATTCCCGAGATTGCGATGTGCATCCGCGGCAACGCTGCGGTGAGCCGAGCGTTGCCCTCGTTCTCGGTGATGGAGATCTGGCCGGTCTCGGCCACCAGGAAGTTTGCGCCCGTGATCCCCACGTCGGCGGCGAGGTAGAGCCCCCGCATGTGCCGCCGCGCGATCATGGTCAGTTCCTCGGGGCTGTCGGTGGGGGCAGTGCCGAGGTGTGTGCCGAACAGGTCGCTGATCTCGTCGCGGCGGACGTGCATGCAGGGAAAGACGAAGTGGTATGGCGGCTCGCCGCGGAGTTGCTGGATGAATTCGCCGAGGTCGCTCTCCACCACGCCGTAGCCGTCGGCCTCCAGCGCCTGGTTGAGGTGGATCTCCTCGCTGGTCATGCACTTGCTCTTGACGATCGCGCGGGCACCGGCGGCACGGAGCAGGTCGAGAATGATCGTGCGGGCCTCCGCGGCATCGCGGGCCCAGTGCACCGTGCCCCCGTTGGCCTCGAAGTTGGCCACGAATCTGGGCAGGAGCTCGTCGAGCCGGTTGACCGCCTGCCACTTGGCGAGGCTCGCCGCATCACGGGCCTGTTCCCAGTCGCGGTAGGCTCTCTTTTGAACGTCTCGGCTCGTGTAGTAGCCGCCGAGGGCCCGACGCACGAAGGCCCGGTGCGCTGTGTCGCGGACGTGCGCCGCGGCGTCTCGCAGGAACCTTTTCTTGGCCCCGGCCGGGGCCGGCTCGAGGACGGAGGCGTCGGGCGACGGGGCGGCAGTCGCGGCACGTTCTAGATTCATGATGTCTCACCATACCGCACGATGGGGTCCGATCCGCGTACAACGAGAAACCATCGAGGAATCCCCCGTATGGCGGATATGCTGGATGGTCGGTACAGTTGTATGTCTCGACGATACCGGGGGCCTTCAAAGACATCGAGTGGGCCCTGGAAAACCGATCGGATCACATTTCACGTCAGATGCTTCCCCTCGACCATATCCCGTTCTCGAGGCTGGCACTGATGGGCAGCCTGTGGGTCACGATGACCATCGCCTGGGCTTGGGCTTGCATGTGGGTCGATCGGGATGCCAGGCAGGTATTCGGTGTCGCGAAGCCATGGGCGGCGGTTTTCGTGTGGATCGGAGTGATCCTCCTCGTTGGCACGCTGTTCGGTGGTACCGCCGGACTGCTCATGATCGGTGCGCTCCTCCCGATGGCCATGGCCAGTTACCTGGCTTATCGGGAACGAGCGGCTCCCGCAAAAGCAAAGTTGGTGCGTGCCGATCGGGCATTCGCCGTCTTGTCAGGACTTGCTGGCCTCGTCGGCCTGGACTCTCTGATCGACCGCCTAAGACGGTCGATTCCCGCTACTCCGGAATCACCCGACGGGGAACCACCGATCATCCTTCTGAAAAAAGATGGAACGCCGTATAGCGGCGGGTATGGAAGGCTCGACCAAACGACCGCGGACGCGGTTCAGGCCGCTCAGCGAATCCTTGGCAAGGCCATCACCCTGCGGGCGACCGACATCCACTTCGAGCCGAAGTCAAGCCAGGAATATCAGGTGCGATACCGCATCGACGGCATCATGCAGACGCGGCAGGTCGTGAATTCGGATGCGGCCAGATCGGTGGTGTCAGCGCTCAAGGTTTTGGCGGACATGGACATCGCTGAGCGACGCCGACCTCAGGACGGAACCTTTGCCGCCTGTGTCGCGAAACGTCGATTCGACGTGCGGGCTGCATCCGGACCGACCAATTTCGGCGAGAAGATGTCGTTGCGGCTGCTGGACGCGGACGGCGGCATCGTCAGGGATGGATTCAAAGGGCTCGGAATGCGCACTTCCGTCGTGAGCAGTCTGCGTGGACTGATTACGCGTCCACACGGAATGTTGATCGTGACTGGGCCAACTGGATCGGGCAAGACAACGACGCTCTACGCATGCCTCAACGAAATCGACGTTTTGACACGCAACGTGGTGACGATCGAGGACCCCGTAGAGTATCGACTCGAAAACATCTCACAGACGGCGGTCAATGTCGCAGCCGACCTGACCTTCGCGAAAATCCTTCGCTCTGTGTTGCGTCAGGATCCCGACGTGATTCTCGTCGGCGAGATCCGCGATCGGGAGACGGCAGAAATCGCCATGCAGGCGGCCCTGACCGGTCACTTCGTCTTCACAACCCTGCATGCCAACGATACGGCGACGACAGTCACCCGACTGATCGAGATGGGGGTCGATATTTCTCTCATCGAATCGGCAGTGTCCGCTGTTCTCGCCCAGCGTTTGATCAGAGTCCTGTGCCCTGAATGCAAGCAAGGATACGAACCATCGCGCGAGGTGCTGCGCCGGCTCGGGATACCCTCCGATCGGGTTCAGCAATTTTTCAAGGAGCGCGGGTGTGATGCGTGTCAGGGAACTGGTTATCGGGGGCGGACCGGGGTGTACGAGCTCATGATGCTCGACAGCGAAATCCGTAGCCTGCTGGTCGGCAGGCCCTCGCTCGAGGCCGTGCGGGGGGCGGCCCGCAAGGCGGGCATGCGAACAATGTGGCAGTCGGCCCTGTATAAGGTCGTCAATGGCGAGACAAGCCTGACCGAAGCCGAGCGGGTGGTGCGATGAACGAATCAGCGTTCGTCGTATTCGGTCTGGTCGCCACATCGACCTTTGCGCAATTATGCGCCGGGTGGATTGCGGTGCTACCCATGGCCGGGCTGGCGATCTACGGCTGGTTTCAGGGGATGTTTCTCGCAGTCATCGCCAGCCTGCAAATTCTGGCCTCATACGTGCTGGGCATCGTTTGCGCGCCGCTCATCGCGGAAATCATTGGACTCTTCGGGCTATCCGCGAACGCCTCGATGGCGCTGGCATATCTTCTTGTCTTTTTCGGCAGCGTGACTCTCATCCGAATCGGTGTCGGGGCTGCGGTACCCGAGGGGGCGGTGCGATTCGCGCCGTTCCCCGACCACATTGCCGGGGCCGGCGTCGGGACCGTTGCGGGAGCACTTCTCAGCGGGGCGCTCCTCATCGGGTGGTCGATGGCGCCGATGCCCGGCTGGTTGAGGCTGGACTCCGACCGGTTGCCGATCGACCCGGGGCCGAAAATGCTCTGGTGTTTCTCCCGGTGGAGCGCAGCGGGAAACGCTGCGGCCCGACGGCTTTTTTCCGGAGATCCGCCCGCCCCGGATTCTGGAACTGGTCCCGTGATCCACGCGAGTGAGCCGTTCGTTGATCTCAACGGTAATGGCATGTACGACGCCGGCGGTGAGTCCCAACCTGCCGCGGGCGATCGCGCAGTGCTAGTCGAAATGGAGCGGTATCGTGATCTCGATGGGAACGGACGCTTCACGTCCGACTTGCGGTACTCCACAACCGGCGGTGATGGGCGGAGGGCGATCGGGCTCATGGACTGTTACCGTTTGGCCGACTGGCGGCGGGTCCAATCGATGCATGCCCCACGGATCGTCTCGAATGAAGCCGCTGAGATCAACGAGGATCACCCGATCGAGGAGCCGATCTACCGGGCGATGGCCAGCGATGTGGACGGTGCCGATGGGCTGACGTTCGCCGTCAGGCCCGTGGACGAGGGACAACCGCCGGAGGTCGCGATTGATGCGACGAGCGGAGTGGTTACGCTGCTCGCTCAAGCCGACTTCGAGACCAAGCGGCGACACGTGTTTGTGGTCGAGGCACGGGACAAAACCGGTCTCACGGACACTAAGACGGTGGCGATCCGAGTCCGCGATGTCCTGATGGAACGGTCCGGGAAGCCGTAAGGCCCCTCACGAACCCGCGAGCACCTCGGCCAAGTGGATGGTGCGGACCGCCGCCCCGGATCGCGACAGCCAGCCGTCGAGCTGCAGCTGGCAGGACGGGTCACTCGACACGA
>CAIXGY010000204.1 GCA_903919035.1 uncultured Planctomycetaceae bacterium
GCGGGCCATGGATGGCCGCTGGAGTGCGTTCCAGTCGAGCCCGGAGGGCGAGCACCTGCCGAGGAGTGGCGGAGCCGCGGATCGGCGTTGCGTGAGCGGGCCATGGATGGCCGCTCACGCATCAAAATAGAGACAAAACTCATACGGATGCGGCCGCAGCCGCAGCGGGGCGAGTTCCTTGTCGCGCTTCCAGTCGATCCATGTCGCGATGACGTCGTCGGTGAACACGTCGCCGCGGAGCAGGAAGTCGTGGTCCTGATCGAGCGCGTCGAGCGCCTCGGCGAGCGAGCCCGGAGCCCGGGCCACGTTCTCGAGTTCCTCCGGCGGCAGGTCGTAGATGTCGCGATCGAGCGGCGGGCCTGGGTGGATCTTGTTTTGGATCCCGTCGATCGCGGCCATGAGGATCGCGGCGAAGGTGAGGTAGGGATTGCAGGTGGGATCGGGGCAGCGGAACTCGATCCGCTTCGTCACCGGGTTCGCCGAGTACATCGGGATCCGGCAGGCGGCCGACCGGTTCCGCTGTGAATAGGCGAGGTTGATCGGCGCCTCGTAGCCCGGCACGAGCCGCTTGTAGCTGTTGGTCGTGGGGTTGGAGAAGGCGAGGATCGCCGGGGCGTGGCGGAGGATGCCGCCGAGGGCGTGGAGCGCGGTGTCGGAGAGGCCAGCGTAGCCCGTGCCGGCGAACAGCGGCTGCCCGTCCTTCCAGAGCGAGAAGTGGGTGTGCATGCCCGAGCCGGCGTCCCCGAAGATCGGTTTTGGCATGAAGGTGGCCGTCTTGCCGTGCCGGCGGGCGACGTTGCGGACGACGTACTTGTAGAGGCACATCTGATCGGCCATCCGCACCAGTTCCTGGTGGCGGACGTCGATCTCGCACTGGCCGGCCGAGGCCCGCTCGTGGTGCTGCGCCTCGACGTCGATCCCGCAGTGGATCATGGCCTGCACCATCTCCGTCCGCAGGTCGAGGAGCTGGTCCGACGGCGGGCAGGGGAAGTAGCCCTCCTGATGCCGCAGCTTGTAGGCCAGGTTCGGCCCTTCGGCCCGGCCGCGGTTCCACTCCGCCTCCACCGAATCGATGTGAAAGTAGCCCTCGTGGGCGTTCTGATCGAACCGCACGTCGTCGAACACGAAGAACTCGGCCTCGGGGCCGATCGAGCAGGTGTCGGCGATGCCGGTGCCGCGGAGGTAGGTGGCGGCCTTCCGGGCGATGTTCCGCGGATCGCGTGAATAGTCCTCGCGGGTGATCGGATCCTGGATCATGCAGATCATCACGAGCGTGGGAATCCGTGCGAACGGATCGATGAAGGCCGTGTCGGGCACCGGCACGAGGAGCATGTCGCTCTCGTTGATCGCCTGCCAGCCGCGGATGCTCGATCCATCGAAGCCCAGCCCATCCTCGAAGGAGGCCTCCTCGAGTTTCGAGACGGGGATCGTGAAGTGCTGCCAGGCCCCGAGAAAGTCGGCGAACCGCAGGTCGACGGCCTTCACTTCCTTCTCGCGGCAGAAGGCGAGGACTTCACGGGGGGTCATGGGTGGGCTCCTGGGAGCCTGCATGATACCTGCGGCGTGCCCCCCGCGCCGGCTCGATGGCGTGGGCAGCCCCTTGTGGACTACCTCGTCCGAACGCAGGCACAGTGGCGTATGGCCAACGTGCTGCTGCCCGTGTCGCCATGCAGCGTCACCGCGACGCTTCCAGCGTTGATGCCCCGGGACGGTGCCGGCTCGTACGTCCCGGCGTCGATCCGCCGGGCGAAGCCCCGACCCCCGGACACCTCGCCGACCTCGTGGTCGAGCCAGGCGAGCCGATGGGGGGCGAGTTCCGTCGTCTCGACCGCGGGTCCGCCAACCTCGGGCAGTGCGGCGAGCCGCCACGTGCGACACGATTCGCCGTCCTCGAGCAGGAGGTCGTAATGGCGGCCTGCCGGATCATCCGGCGCGCCGGTGTGTTCGAGGATGATGAACCGGGGCATCGGGGCATCCGTCGTGTGGAAGGGGTTGCCCCGAGCCCCCGGGATCGCCTCAGTATTCCTGACCGCCGCCGGTGGAGCCGCCGGGTGTCGCGAGCGGCTTCGGCTTGTGCCGGACCGCGCGGCGGGCGTTCTCGTCCCGCAGCCGCTCGACCGCGGCGTCGAGGCTCATCGCGCCGAGGTCACCGTCGAGCCGGTCGCGGAGGCTCACCGTGCCGGCTGCCTCGTCCCGTGGCCCGCAGACGACCATCATCGGGATGAGATCGAGTTGCGCCGTGCGGATCTTGGCGCCCAGTTTTTCGGCGGCGAGGTCGATGCCTGTGCGGAGCCCGGCCGCCTCGAGTCGGGCCTTCACGGCCTCGGCGTAGGCCTGGCTCTTCTCGCTCACCGGGATGACGCGGACCTGCTCGGGCGCCAGCCACAAGGGGAACGCTCCGGCGAAGTGCTCGATGAGCACGCCCACGAACCGCTCCAGGCTCCCAAGTGGCGCCCGGTGGATCATCACCGGGCGGTGCTTCGCGTTGTCGGCGCCGATGTACTCGAGGTCGAAACGCTCGGCGCTCGGCAGGTTGTAGTCGAGCTGCACGGTGCCGAGCTGCCACTCGCGGCCGAGCGAGTCGTTGATCACGAAGTCGATCTTCGGCCCGTAGAAGGCCGCCTCGCCCGGCTCCGGCTCGCAGCCGGGAAGGTTCATGCGCCGGGCCACGCGTTCGATCGCGGCCTCCGCCTCGGCCCAGCGCTCGGGCGGGCCGACGTACTTGTCGCTCGTCGGGTCGCGGAAGCCGAGCCGCACGCGGAAGTTCTCGAAGGCCAGGCTCTCGAGCACCTTGAGCGTGAACGCGATGCAGCCCTCGACCTCCTGCTCGACCTGCTCGGGCGTGCAGAAGATGTGGGCGTCGTCCTGCGTGAAGCCCCGGACCCGCGTCATGCCGCCGAGTTCCCCCGACTGCTCGTAGCGGTAGACGGTGCCGAACTCGGCCAGCCGCAGCGGCAGATCCTTGTAGCTGTGCGGCCGAGCCTTGTAGATCATCGTGTGGTGCGGGCAGTTCATCGGCTTGAGCAGGTACTGCTCGTCGTCGCTCATCGCGATCGGCTTGAACTGGCTGTCGGCGTAGTAGGGATAGTGGCCGGAGATCTTGTAGAGATCCACTTTGCCGATGTGGGGCGTGTAGACCGGGACGTAGCCCCGCGCGGCGAGCTCCTCACGGACGAAGCCCTCGAGCGTGGCCCGCAGCGTGGCGCCCTTCGGCATCCAGAGCACGAGCCCAGACCCCACGAGCGGGCTCGTCGTGAAGAGGTCCAACTGCTTGCCGAGCACGCGGTGGTCGCGACGGCGGGCTTCTTCCAGCGCGGCGAGGTGCGCATCGAGGTCGGCCTGCGTGAACCAGGCGGTGCCGTAGAGCCGCTGGAGCTGGGCGTTGTTTGCGTCCCCCTTCCAGTAGGCGCCGGCGATGTTCGTGAGCTTGAAGGCCCCGATGCAGCCGGGGCTCGGCACGTGTGGACCCCGGCACAGATCCACGAACTCGCCCTGCCGGTAGAAGGAGAGCGATGGGTGCGCGGCAAGGCCGGTTTCGATGTGCTCGGCCTTGAGGGGCTGGTTGAGCCCGCGAACGATCTCCACGGCCTTCTCGCGCGGCACCTCGACCCGCTCGAAGGCCTCATCGGCCTCGATGATCCGGCGCATTTCGGCCTCGATGGCCGGGAGGTCCTCGTCGGTGATCGGACGAGAGGCTCTCATGTCGTAGTAGAAACCCTCGCCGACGGTGGGGCCGAAGGCGAGTTCGACGCCCTCGAAGAGCCGCATCACGGCCCGGGCCATGACGTGGGCCGCGGAGTGCCGCATGACGCCGAGTGCGCGGGGATCACCGGCCTGGAGCGGCTCGAGGGCCACGCGGCCCGCCGTGGGGAGGGGTGTGTCGAGCCCCACCGGCTTGCCGTCGAGCAGGGCGGCGATGGGCGGCTTCTTGCCGGTCGCCGGCAACGCGTCGCCAACCCGTGCGCCGACGGGGCACTCGCGGACCGAACCATCGGACAGGGTGACGTGAGGCATGGGAGGGCGGGCAGGATCGCAGGGCTTTTGCGGGAAAGCCGGAGCGTATCCGCGGCGCGACACCGTGGGCAAGGCGACCACCGGCCCGGCCGGGTGGGCCGGGTGGTTCCCCCCGCGCGGCCGTGGTTCGCTTGACTGTCCCAGCCTTGGGCGCGAGACTCTGACCTCCGACTCAGCGGGCGATTAGCTCAGTTGGTTAGAGCACCAGCTCGACAAGCTGGGGGTCATAGGTTCGAGTCCTATATCGCCCATTTACGGTTTCGTCGTCCCTACCCGCCGGCCGGGGCCGTACCTGATGTCTCGTTCGCCGGTATGGCGGTCCCGGGCCGCGATGGCTGGCCTGCTGGCGACCGTGCTGATCGCCGGTGAGGTGCCGTCCCGCGGTGCCACGACGACCTACACGTCCGCTTGGAGCGGCGGCACGATCGCGCCCGGTGACATCGCGGTGCTCGATAACGGGGCAAGCATCACCGGGAACGTCATCGCCGACGGCACGCTGCAGTTCAACCAGACGGCCCTCCTGACGATGGGCGGCACGCTCTCGGGAACCGGCGGCCTCACGCTCACGAACACCGGCACGTTCAACCTCACGGGCCTGTCTTCGGGCATGGGGCGCTTCGACCTCGCGATCACCGCCTCGGCCGGTCGCCTGCAGATCGGCAGCGGCACGAGCCCGCTGGCAGTGGGGAGTTCGGGTTTCGGCACGCTTGCCGTCAGCGGCGGCTGGGTGTCGAGCGGCACGGGATTCCTGGGCCTCACCGCCGGTAGCCTGGGCATCGCGACCGTGAGCAGCGGCTCGTGGACCACCTCCAGCAAGAACCTCTTCGTCGGCTACGCCGGCACGGGATCGCTCACCGTGAACGGTGGCCTCGTCGGCAACTCCGGCGGCATCGTCGGCTATCCCGGTGGCACCGGGACGGCCACCGTGACGAGCGGCACCTGGACGAATGGTGGGACGCTGTACGTCGGAGGCTACTCGAGCGGCTCTGGGATCGGCACCGGCACGCTCCGGGTGACTGGCGGCCGGGTCGCGAACACCTTCGGCTACCTGGGCTTCGGCGCCGGCAACGTCGGCACGGCGACGATCAGCGGGGGCACGTGGGCCAGTTCCCAAACGCTCTACGTCGGTAGTTCCGGCTCGGGCACCCTGGGCATCGCAGGTGGACACGTCACGAGTGCGGCCGGCATCATCGGCTCGGTGGCCGGCGGCGTCGGCACGGCCACCGTCACCGGCGGCACGTGGGCGACCACCGGGTCGCTCACGGTCGGCGGTGCCGGCGCGGGCACGCTCCTGATCTCGGGCAGTGGTGGCTCGGGCGGCACCGTGATCGTCGGTGGCACCCTGTCGCGCGGTGCCCAGGGCACGATCAGCCTGATCGCCGGCGGCACGCTCCGCATCGGCACGGGCTCGGCCGCCGGGGTGCTTGCGACCGACCTCGTCAATGATGGCTCCCTGGTCTTCAACCGCACCGGCTCCGGGACCATCGCCGCCGTGATCAGTGGCACCGGGTCGCTCACGGTGATCGGTGGCGGCATGCTCACGATCACCGGCGCGAACACCTACGCCGGGCCCACGGCCGTCGAGTCCGGCGGACTGCTCGTGGCCGGCTCGCTCGGCGGAACGGCCGTTGCCGTGAGGGCCGGCGCGCGGCTCGGCGGCTCGGGCACGATCGGTGGCCCGGTCACGGTCTTCGTGGGCGGCACACTCGCCCCGGGCCCCGGCATCGAAAGCCTGTCCACCGGGGCGCTCGCCCTGCTCGACGGCTCGATGCTGTCCTGGGAGGCCGACTCCTCCGGCACCCCGACTGCCGACCTCGTGAGCGTGGCGGGCGACGTGGTGTTCTCGGGCTCGGCCTCGCTCCTGCTCGCCGACGTGGCGACGAACCCGACGTCGTTCGCCCCCGGCACGAGGTTTTCGCTCCTCGCCTACAGCGGCACGTGGAACGGAGGCTTGTTGACCTATGCAGGCGTGCCGCTCGTCGATGGCGGGGCGTTCACGTTCGGCGGCCGGGAATGGTCGATCGACTACGACGCGGCGGTCGGGGGCCTGAACTATCTGGCCGACGCCACGCCCGGCAGTCGCTTCGTCGTCATGATGGCCGTGCCGGAGCCGACGACCTGGGGGCTCGTCGTCACCGCCGTGGCCTGCGCGGGCCTGCGGCCGCGGCGTCGCGGATGGGTCGCCCGGGGGTTCACGCTCGTGGAGATCCTCGTGGTCGTGGCGATCATCGCCGTCCTGGCGTCGCTCTTGCTCCCGGCCGTCCAGTCGGCCCGCGAGGCGTCGCGAAGGACGCAGTGCCTCAACAACCTCCGCCAGATCGGCATCGGCTTCCACAACTACCACGCGGTGCGGGACTGCTTTCCCACCGCGGTGTCGGGCAGCGGGGCCCGTCATTACTGGACCGCCCAGATCCTGTCCTACCTCGACGACCAGCCGCTGGCCGGCATCTACGATTACGCCGTCGCCTGCACCGACATCCGGAATCGCGATGCCGTCCAGGTGCCGGTGGCCTTCATGCGCTGTGCCTCGGCGCCCGGCGGGCAGCGACAGGACGTGAAGTTCATCAAGACCGGCAGCCCGACGTGGCCCGCGGCCGCTGCCGACTATGCCGGCTCGGCCGGTCCGAGCGCCGCGCTCTGGACCGCCCCGGCCGTGGTCTCCGTCGCGAAGCCCGCCGTGCTCGACGGCTTCTTCTCGGCCGCGGTCAAGCCGGGGGAGCGGGGACGCCGGATCCGCGACGTGACCGATGGCGCCTCCCAGAGCATCGCCGTCTTCGAGTCCGCGGGACGGCCGCAGGTCTGGGCCTTCGGCGGCCTGATCCCCGACTCCGGGCTCGAATCGAGTCCGGCCGCGCGGTACGTGAGCCTGTGCGGATGGGCCGACGCGAATCAGTTCGTCGCCCGCGGCTTCCGGCAGGACTTCACGCAGACCGACCCGGCACGGCAGTACAAATCTCCAGGACCACAACTGATCAACGGCAGCAACAATTTCGGCATCTATGCGGCGCACACCGGGGGAGCGAACATGCTCTTCGGCGACGCCTCGGCCCGGTTCGTCGCCGACTCGGCAGCCGCCGACGTCGTCGCGGCGCTGCTCACGATCCAGGGTGGCGAGGCCGCCGCGCGTCCGTGACGATGCAACCGGGTTCCGGCGGTGCACGATGAAACGCGGGGTGGTCAGGTTCATCGTGGGTAGCCTCCTCGCCGCCCGGCTCGTCGTGGGCGTCGCTGCGGAGCCGCGTCCCGACGGGCCTGCGCCGACGGCGACCGCCCGGGCCGCTCTGGCGGCACACCTGCGGGCGATCTATCGCGAACCGCCGGCGACCTGGCCGGCACCCCACGTCGATCCGGGGGTCGAGTGGCGCGAACTCGGGTTGTTGTCCGCGGTTCGACACCCGGACGAGAATCCATTCACGCCGGCCAAGGTGGAACTCGGCCGCACGCTGTTCCATGATCCGCGTCTGTCGGCCCGGGGCACGGTGGCGTGCGTCTCCTGTCACGACCCGCGCTTCGGCTGGGCCGACGGCCGCGCCGTGAGCGAACCAGTCTTCAGCTCGCCGGGTCGCAACGCGCCGACGATCCGCAACGCCGCGTTCCAAGCGGCGCTCCTCTGGGACGGCAGGGCCGCGAGCCTCGAGGAGCATGCCGTGCTCGCGCTGACGAGCCCGCAGGAGATGGCGGCCGACCGCGACCAGATCGAGCGGTTGCTCGCCGGGAGCGCCGGCTACACGGCGCTCTTCGCCGCGGCGTATCCGGGCAGGCCGATCACGTTCGCGGCTGCAACCGCCGCGGTGGCGTGCTTTGAGCGGACCGTCGTGGGCGGGCGGTCGCGGTTCGACGACTTCCTGCGGGGCGACGGCCGGGCTCTGTCCGACGCCGAGATCATCGGACTCGACCTGTTTCGCCGCGAGGCGCGGTGCCTGAACTGCCACCATGGGCCCACGTTCAGCGACGGCCGCTTCCATGACCTCGGCCTCAGCTATCACGGCCGCAGCAACGAGGATCTCGGCCGTTTTGCCGTCACCGGCGACCCGGCCGACCGGGGTCGCTTCCGCACGCCGAGCCTCCGCGACGTGACGCGAACGGCGCCCTTCATGCACACCGGCAGATTCACGCTCCGCGGCGTGCTCGCCATGTACAACGCCGGCATGGTGACGCTCAAACGCCAGCCCCACGAGCGGGATGTGCCGGTGAAGTCGCCGCACCTGAAGCCGCTGGGCCTCACCCGTGAGGATCTCGAGGATCTGGCCGCGTTCCTGGCCGCCCTCGAGGAGCCGCCGGACCGCGATGCCCCGCCCCCGTTGCCACCGCTCGACGATGCAGCGGTCAGGGAGAGGCGGTGACGGCCTGCCGATTGCGGGTCACGTCGGCGTTGGAGAGTCCCCAGGCCCGCACCGTGCCGTCGGGGGCGGCGGCGACGAGACACGTGCCGTCCGGCGAAAGGCTGATCGCCGTTGGGCACTCTGTCTGGTTGGGCAGGGCGAGGAGTTCGTGGCCCCGCGCGACGTCCCAGATCCGGACGGTGCCGTCGGTCGCGGCGGTCACGAGGCGGCGGCCGTCGGGACTCACGATCACCGTCTCGACGCCCCCTTCGTGGCCGATGAAGGTGTGGATGCAGGCGCCCGTGACGACATCCCACAACCGGGCCGTCCCATCGAGCGATCCGGTGGCCACGTGGGAGCCGTCAGGGCTGAAGGTGATGGCCCGCACCGCCCCGGTGTGTCCGTCCAGGGCGTGTCGTCGCATGCCGGCCGCCCAGTCCGTGAGGTAGACGCTGCCGAACGCCACGCCGGTGGCCAGCGTGCGGCCGTCCGGGCTCGTGGCCTGGCAGCTCACGAGCCCGAGTGGCGAACCGGTGTGAGCCACCGCGCCGGTGGCGGCGTCGAACAGATCACGCGTGGTGTAGGTGATCCGAGTGCCGTCGAGGCCGAAGACCGCGTTGGTGCCCACGAGCGACTCCTTCTTCCCGACGGCCAGCGCCGCGATTCGTCGCCCGGTGCGGGCCTCCCAGACGTTCACCGTGTGATCGCCGCACGTGGTCAACAGCCGACCGCCGTCCGGACTGAATTGCATCGAGACCCGGCCCCGGGCATGGCCGGCGAGCGTGGTGACGAGGTCGCCGGTGTCGGTGGCCCAGATGCGGACCTCACCGCCGCCGACAGCCTGGCCCGACGCGGCCGCCACGAGCCCGCCGTCGGGGCTGAAGACGACCTGGCTCACGGTCGTGCCGGGGCCCCGGAGCGACCGGACCCGCTCGACGCAGCGCGGATTCCAGAGTTCGACGTCGGCCGTGCCCCGGGGTGCCGTCGCGAGCAGGTTGCCGTCGGGACTGAAGGCGACGGCGTTCAGCCCGTGGAGGCCGGGCAGCACCGCGAGCGACTCGCGCTGTGTCCGCGACCACACCCGCACCGTGCCGTCCTGCGAGCCCGAAGCGAAGGTCTCGCCGTCGCCCCGAAAGGCGACCGTGAGGATCGCCGCATCGTGTCCCGGCAGGTCGCGGATCCCCGCGAGTCGGGCGACGTCCCAGACGCGGATGTGGCCGTTCGCGGCACCGCTCACCAGCTGGCCGCCGTCCTCGGTGAAGGCCACGGCCGTCACCTCCGCGCCATGCCCGCGCAGCGTGCCGGCAAGCGTGCCCGATGTCGCGTCCCAGATCTCCGCGGCGTTGTCCGGAGCGGATCGCACGATCCGGCTGCCATCGACGCTGAATGCGAACCGCTGAAACAGGCTTCTCGCAGGTGTCTTTGTCTGCGCGATCGTGCACAGTCGCCGTCCCGATGCCGCGTCGTGGACGACGAGGCCCATCGAACGATCTCGATGCGTTACCAGCATCCCCAGTCGCCCTCCGTCAGGACTGAACTGAAACGACTCCACGCGCCCGTCCGTATCGCCCGGAAGGACGACCGCGTCTCCACTCCGCGTGTTCCACAGGCGGAGCGTATGCGCCGCATCCTGGATCGCGATCCGATCCCCCGGCGCGTTGAATGTCGCCGTGACGACGTCGCCGCGACGATCGGCCAGTATCACGTCGGGATCGACCCCCGCGCGGGCCACGACGTGAATGCGGCCGTCCTCGCCACACCGGGCCATTCGACTGGCGTCGCGGCTCGTCGCGACGATCGGATCGCTGGCCGCACGCCGGCCACGGGAGGCACTCCTCCACCAGGCCACCCAGGCGTCGGTGCAAGCCGGTTTCGGCGCGTAGCGGAGCCGATCATCGACTGAAAAAAACCGAAGTTCGCCGGCTCGGCGCGTCGTGCCGTCGAAGCGGGCATGGAGTCGGAGAAGGCCCGGTGAATACACGCCCTCTTCGTCATACCCGCTTTGGGTGAACGAAGCCGCACCGAGCGTGCCGCCGTCGGGGCTGTAGGCGAGGCCGTCCACCGCCCGTCCTTCCATGTCGAGCACGACGAGGGCCTCGTCGAGCCGCGCGCCGAGCAGGCGGAGTTCGAGCGGCAGTGACTCGCCCACCAGGGCGCGGTTCTGGGCATACGTCCGGCGGGCCAGCCGGAAGTTGCGCTCGTCGATCGCGGCCCGCAGCGCCCGCAGGTTGGCGACGTAGAACTGTTCGACGGCCTCCCGTCCGGCCGCATCGGCCCGCTCCCGTGCCCGGATCGCTTCCGCCCGCTCGCGGTTCGCCTGGACGGCGAAGACCGACGCCCCCACGACGCCGGCCACGAGCGTGGCGAGCACGCCGGCCGTCGCGACGGCCGCCAGCCGGTGCCGCCGCGCCAGCCGCACCAGCGACTCGACCAGCCCCGGACGCCGCGCGGCGATCGGCTCGCCGCGCAGGTACCTCGCGAGATCGGCCTCGAGTTCCGTGGCGCTGGCGTAGCGGCGGTCGCGTTCCTTCGCCAGGCAGGTGCCCACGATCGTGGCGAGATCGCCGCGCAGCTGCGGATCCGTGGCGGAAATCGCGGAGGGGTCGGTCTCCATGACGATCCGCGCCGCCTCGTAGAGATGCCGTCCGGAGACGTCGTACGGCGGCCTGCCCGTGAGGAGTTCGTGGAGCACCATGCCGAGGGCGTAGACATCGGCCCGGACATCGACGTCAGCCGCCGCGCCTGCGAGCTGTTCCGGCGCCATGTATTGGAGGGTGCCGATGAGCTGCCCGGCGTCGGTGTGGAGCGTGGTCATCGCGACATCGCTGTCGGTGCTCCGCGCCACCCCGAAGTCGATGATCTTCGGGCGCCCCGTCGCGTCGACGAGGATGTTGCCGGGTTTGAGGTCCCGATGGATGACGCCCTTCTGATGACCGTGGGCGACCGCCTGGCAGACCTGGCGAAACAGATCGACGCGGTCGCGGAGGGACATGTCCCGCTCGGCCGCGGCGGCCGTGAGTGGCCGGGCCTGTTCCACGAATTCCATCACGAAATACGGGAACGCTCCCTCCGGACCGGCCGCCATGCCCGCGGAGTAGATGCGGGCGATTCCGGGGTGGTTGAGCCGGCCGAGCACCTGCGTCTCGTGCTCGAACCGCCGGGCCGCCGCCGCCGAGAGCACGCCCGCTCGCATCACCTTCACGGCCACGGTGCGGCGGGGAATGTCCTGGATCGCCTCGTAGACCGCCCCCATGCCCCCCTGGCCCACGACGGTGACGATCGTGACGTCGCCGAGACGGGTGCCGGAGCAGAAGGTGTCCGGGGCGCGGCGGGCCGCGGCCCCCAGGAACTGCGTCAGGCCGACGAAGCTCAGGGCCGCGTCGCCGCCGGTCGGGGGCACGGGCTCCATGGCGCGATCCACTCCCTCACGGCGTCGGACGCTCGTCCTCCAAGGCCAGCCTCACGGCGTCCCGCGCCTCCCGCCAGTAGGTCTTTACCGTGCGCTCGGAGCAGCCGAGCATGCCGGCGATCGTTCGCTGGTCGGCGCCGAGGTACCACACGAGCTGGAACACCTCCCGGAGGCGGTCGGGCAGCGCCGCGATCGCGGCGTGGAACTGCTCCCAGCGATCGAGCGGCACGTCGGCGGCGGCGACGTCATCGACGAGAAAGCGTGGCGGGCCGTCGGCGCTCGCGACAACGTTGGTGTCGTGGTTGGCGGCGTAGGAGCCCGCCCGCGCGTTGCGGCGGGCCAGGTCGACGAGTTCGCGGTGAATCTGGGTCGCGGCCAGGGCCATGAGCTCGCGGGGGGGCTCCCCGGTCGCCGCCATCTGGCCGAGGGCCCGGTGCAGCCGCATCGCGGCCCCCTGAAACACGTCGTCGGTGTCGTCGTAGCGCCGCACGGATGGGAATTGGCCGAGCATCCGGTGGGCGAGCGACCTGAGTCGGTCGGCACACAACTCGATGACGCGATCACGGGCCTCGGGATGCCCGGCGGTGAGTTCGGCGACAAGATTCCTGAGCGCATCGCTGTCGTCCATCGCCACCCCCATGCCCCGCCCACTGGATTGTGCGCGGTTTGCTCCGGGGAAGATAGTCCGACAGCCGAAGGGGTCGCAGCCAGACATCCCGTTGCCTGCCGGGTCGGGCGAACCGTTGTCTCACGAGATGCGTATGAAATCCTAACGGCCGTCAGGCACACTCCAAAGCCGCCCTGCCGTGACGGGTGGCCCAGGCCGGGCCGTTCGCGACGCCGTGGAGGGAGCCATGAACCGCGATGACTTGCTCGCGCTGTGTTCCGGGTGGGCGGGCCACCGGGTGGCCGTGGGACGGGTGACCGTCGCCGGCGACGCCGTGAACCCGATCGCCGAGATCATGCGGTGCTTCCGCCGGGCCGAGATCTCCGAGAGCGAGAAGAACGCCCTGCTCTCGCTCGTCTGCGACCCGGAGGAGGAGGTCGACTGCTGCGCCGAGACGGCCTGCGTTCGCGACGCCTGGGCCGATGAGCACGAGGCGTCGGACGACGACGACTGACGGTCGTCCGATCGAACGTTCCCGCGATTCCCGGCTCCGGCACGATCACCAGGAGCCGTAGCAGCCGAACGACACGCCGTTGTAGAAGGTCTGGCCGCCAGCGTCGATGTCGCGGATGTCCCGGTTGTCGAGATTCAACTGCCGCTCGCTGGTGGCGATGCCGGCCACCCACAGGAAGTCGTAGCCGATCTGCAGGGCGAAGTTGGGCGTGATGTTCCAGCCGGCCAGGATCGTGAGATCGCCGATGAAACCCGCGCCCGTCTGGGAGCCGGAGTCGGAGAGGTCGGTCGTGCCGTCAGGCCCGAAGGTGGTCGTGTTCACGCCCACGGCCCGCTGTGACATGCTCGCGAACGAGATCGCCGGCGCGGCTCGCCCCCGCAGGCCCCAGTAGAAGAATTCGTTCTGGCTCACGAGTTCCGCACCGAGGTTGAGTCCGAGCAACCAGTTCTCCGTGCCGATCTGGTAGTTGCCGCTGAACTGGGTCGGCGGCACCGGCGGGAGATTGTCGGGGCCGATGTCGGGACGCGACGCCCGCATCGTGAAATCCTCCGTGACGCGGGCCAGCCGGGTGCCCAGGATCAGCCCGGGCAGGAACCCACGCTCGGCATGTTTGGTCCAGTTGCCGCCCGGCGACATCACCAGCTGGTCGCGGCCGAGCCGCCGGCGCATCCGGTAGTTCCACTCCCAGCTGTTGAAGTCGGAGCGGACGATGGCCTCGTAGCGGTTGGCGCCGTTGAAGCCCGGGGCCAGCACGTTCAGCGGGGTGAACAGGGCACCGTTCTGGAGGGCGTTCCAGCCGGCATAGTCTTCCCAGTTCATGCCACCGTAGTAGATGAACTCGATGGCCCGATCACGATCCGCGCAGTCTGTGCCCAGCGACTTGCCGATGGTGATCCGCGCACCGGGTGAGATGTCGAACGGCTGGCCGGTGGTCGTGTAGTTGATGGGCACCCGGCCCGGCCCGATGTCCTCGACGATCTTCTTGCGGTTCTCGCGGCTGCGATCCATCCACAGGGATTCGGCGCCCACGTACCACCCGCCGTTCCAGAACCAGCGGCCCGAACTCGCCTCGAAGGGCATCTCGTCGAGCTCGAATTCGTCGACGAGCATCCCCTGCGACGCGGCGGATGACACGTCGAGCACCTCCGGAGGCGCCAGCACCGATGGCTCGGTCACGCGGGCCGGCGGCGGGAGTTCACCGCCGGGCATGCCGGCTCCGGCCTCCTGGGCCGGCTCGAGCACGAGCGGCACGTCGAAGGCGGCGGACTCGACGCTCTCCGCGGCCGGGCAAACGGCCGGGATCCCCGACGCGAACAGGGCGGCCGCCAGGGTGATGGCCAGCCGGTGATGAAGCGGGTGAAACGACACGGTTGTGACCCACGAGGTCCGGGCCTGGCCGTCCTTCGACCATGGCCGCAGGATCATCGTCACCGCCACGACCCGAATTGCAGGAATTTTCGGCAGGATCGACAGGCCACGCCCCAGTTTCCCCAGCTTGTTGCGGCCTGGCACCCCGGCGGCACCCCGCCCGCACCGCGAAAACCGGCACACGCGGCCGCCCAGTCGAGCCGCACTCGGCCGACGTTCGATGATGCTTCCGTGTCGCGCCCTGAATCACCGATGCCCCCATGCTCCCCAAACGCCACCATCTCCTGCTCGTCGGCCTGTTGATGTTCATGGCCGGCGTGCAGTTTCGCCTCGTGGAGTCATTCACGCTCAACGAGCGGTCGAGCCGCTTCGTGACCGCGGAGCTCGGAGGCGTCGCGGGGCAGTCGTTGTGGCAGGCCGCGCCGATCCGCAAGGTCGTCGAGCCGCCGCGCTGGCTGGGCCTGGCCCTGATGTCGGTCGGCGGCGTGCTGACGGTCAAGAGCCTCGCGCGGCGGGGTGCCGCCTGACGAGGCCCCACGTCATTCGGTCGCGGCCGCCTCGACATCCGCCTCCACGAGTTCGATCTGAGCCGGATCGTCGACCACGATCTGGGCCGATCCCTTGAACTCGGCGACCGTGCCCCGCACGCGGATCGTGCGATCCAGGAAATGCAGCGCGGGATTCTCGATGCCTGCGTCCTTGAACCGAGCGAGTCCGGCCTTGAAGATCACCACCGTGAAATTGCCATCGTCACGGCGGTTCCGGCTGGAGTTGAGGAAGCACATGTCCTTGTCGGCGAGCGATCGCGCGGCCCTGACGGTCAGCTCCACGGTGCACTCCTCGCCGACGTGATCGGCGGCGTCCGCGGCCGAGATCGACACGGCCGCCTCCTCGGTCGCCGGGGCGTCCGCCACCGCCACGGCATCGTCGGCGGCCCGTGCAGAAGCGGCCCAGGCAAGGCCGAGCAGGGCAAGAATCAGGGGGACGGCATGTCTCATGGGAATTCCCTCCGGAAGCGACGCGGCCCCGCGGCCATCGCCCGCACCATGGATAGTATCCCCGCGGCGCCGCCACCGCTACGCGGCGTCGACGCCCTGCGGCAGCAGGCCCGGGCTCTCGCCGAAGTAGTACTTCCGGGCGTCGGGATTCGAGAGCACCTCGTCGGCGGTGCCATGGCAGAGGACCTTGCCGGCCCGGATGACGTAACTGCGGTCGGTGATCGCGAGCGTCTCGCGTTCGCGGTGGTCGGTGATCAGGATCGAGATGCCGTCGTCCCGCAGCGAGCGGATGATCTTCTGGATCGAGTGGATCGTGACCGGGTCGATGCCGGTGAAGGGCTCGTCGAGGAGGATGATCCGCGGCTCCGTCACCAGGCAGCGCGCGATCTCGAGCCGTCGCTTCTCGCCCCCGGAGATGTAGTGGGCCTTCGAGCGGCGGATCTTCACGATGTCGAACTGCTCGAGGAGCTCCTCGCAGCGCCGCCGCCGCTCCTTCGGGCCCATGCCCACGAGCTCCATGATGGCGAGCAGGTTCTGCTCGACGGTGAGCTTGCGGAACACGCTCTGCTCCTGGGCGAGGTAGCCCATGCCGCCGTCGCGGGCCCGCCGGTGCATCGGCCAGTCGGTGATCTCGGCGTCATCGAGCAGGACACGCCCCGAGTCGGGGATCACCATCCCGCACGTCATGCGGAAGCTCGTGGTCTTGCCGGCCCCATTGGGCCCGAGAAGGCCCACGATCTCGCCGGACTCGACGTGGAAGTCGACGCCGTCCACGACCCGCCGCCGGCCGTAGTTCTTCACGAGCCCTTCGACGCTCAACAGCGGCATGCCGGCCTCCGTCACCTGACGAAGCGCATCCTCGCGAAGTTGGGAAGGAAGGGCAATCGCAGTTCCCAGGTGCCTATTTTCAGGGGCAGGCTCCAGGCCGTCGGCACGCCGTGCGGCCAGAAGACCGCCAGCGCCCGGCCGACGATGAGGTGCCGGTCGACGTGATGGAGCGGCCGCTGCGGGGTGCCCCACGCCCGGCTGTCCTTGCTGGCGGCCGAGTTGTCGCCGAGCATGAAGAACTGATCCGGCTCGAGCCGGTAGGTGACGCTGGGCGGCTCGGGCAGCGACCCGTTCATGACGTAGCCGTCGCCGCTGGCGATGTAGTAGAGGTCGCGGAGAACCCGCAGGCCCGCCACCCGCACGTCGGCGCCACGGGCGGTGATGCCGGCGGGGGCGAGGTCGCCGCGGTCGGTGTCGCCGGGCCGGCCGCCCGTGGCCACGGGTCGGGCGGCGCCCGCGGCGGCGACGTTGCCCTCCCAGGTCGTGGCGCCAGTCGTGGCCACCCGACTGCCGTTCACGAACAGCGACAGTTCGTCATCGACGTTGGCGAAGAGGACCCGCCAGCGGCCTTTGCCGCGGACGGCGGTTCGCGCCGTCGCGGACACGCCCTCCTGGCCGTCCGCCCGCACGAGCGTGGCGGTGCCGTCGACGAGATCGAGCGTGCAGGCATGCACGATCCCGGCTTCGACGAGGTCGAGCGTCACACTGCCCGAGCCGCCCCGGCTCTCGAGGTCCACCTCCACGGCGAGGTCGCCCACCCAGTGATCGCCGTCGATCGGGGCCGGATCGCCCTGGCGTTGCCGCAGCCGGCCCGGTCGACCGTCGTTGTAGGGCTGATGGTCGCCGATCACGGCGGGTGCTGGCGCGACGGCCGCGGAGCCTCCGGCGGTGATCGAATCCCAGTCGGCCTCGGTCGGCAGGAGCCGGCGGAAGCGGAGCATCGCCTCCGCGTCGGGCGGACACGACACCGCGAACGAACGGCCCTCGTCGTCGGTCTTCCAGCCCCCGCCTGCACGACCATCCACGCCAGACCAATCGGTCCACGCCGTCGGCCAGCCGCCCCGCGCGAGATCCTCCGCCACGTGCCGGCTGTCGTGCACGCACTGCAGCATCGCGAGAAGCGTCGTCGGCGGCTTGCGGGCGATCCGCTGCGGCCCGTCCCCGCGGGTCGTCCAGATGTCGCCGCCGGCGATCGTCACCGTCTCTTCCGGCAGGCCGACGAGCCGCTTGATGTAGTTGGTCTTCGCGTCTTCCGGATACTTGAAGACCACGACATCCCACCGGGCGGGTTCGCGAAAATCGTAGGTGAGCTTGTCGACGATGATCCGGTCGCCGTTGAACGAGTCGAGCCGCGGATCGGTCCACGCGAGGCCGCGGCGATCGAGGTCATTGATGCGGCCACATGTGGGGCAGTCGGCCCGGGTGGGCGACAGCCGGTCGTTGATCCGGCCGGCCGCCTCGTCCACCTCGCGACTGCAGCCGACGCGGAACTCCTCGCCGCAGGCCGCGCACACGAGATCCTTGTGGCGGCCCATGAGCGTGGGCGCCATCGAGCCGGTGGGGATCACGAAGGCCTCGGCCTCGAAGGCCTTGAAGATCAGGGCCAGCGTGAAGGCGACGACGACCGACTCCACCGTCTCCCGGCCATGGCCGCGGGAATCCCGGACGACGTCTCCGACCCGCGGCGACTGCGACCTCATCGGCGGTCTACTCCGGCAGGGCCGTGCCGCCGGCGGTGAATCTGCCGCCGGTGGCGGCGTCGGCACGGAGGCGGGACGAGGGGGCGCGGCGTGGCATCAGGACTCTCGACATCGGCACTCTACCAGCCGGCGGGCGACCGGTCATCTGCGGAGGAGTTCCTGCACGGTGGCCTCGACGTCGGCATAGGTGAACGGCCGGCCGAGCCGACGGGCGGCATCGTCGTCGTCGAATCGTCGCACGAACGCACCATCGGCATTCCAGACGAGCACCGCGGGCACGCTGGTCACGTCGAGCGCGCGATACAGGACGTCGGCCTCATCCCGGCCGAGCATGTTGCCGATGCGGCCGGCCCCGACGCTCGCGAGGAAGTCGCGGACCCGCGGCGCGGCCTCCTCCGGCGTGCCGATCCCCTCGTAGTCGAACGACAACGACAGGCAGGCCACCTCGGGGTGCCGGGCGGCCAGGGCCACGAGCCCGGGAAACTCGCGGACGCACGGCGGGCAGGACGTGCTCCAGCAGTCGAGCACCACGACCCGGCCCGCGTGGCCCGCGATCGTCGCCATGAGCTCCGCGCGGTCCACGAGCCGCAGGTCGATGGCGGCCGGCTCCGGCCTCGCGCAGCCGCCGATCGCGAGCCCGGTCCCGATACTGCACAATACCGCGGCGATCACCCTCCGGCGGCCCGCCATGACCCGCTTCGCGCACATCCGCCACAAGCCTCCCGAATCGCTCGCCGCGTCGCGCGAACTCGTCGTCGCGTGCGCGGCCATGCGAAGTCACGTGAACCTCTCGCACATCGTACGGACCTGCGGCTGCTTCGGCATCGCCCGGGTGATCGCCACCGGCGCCGCCGGGATCCACGGCAAGATCGCCCGCGACGGCGCCGAGAGCGTGGCCCTCGACGTCCATCGCAGCCTGCCGCCGCTGCTCGACCGCCTGCGGGCCGAGGGGTATGAACTCGTGGGCCTCGAGCAGACGACGGCCTCCGAGCGGCTGTTCACGTTCGCCTTCCGACCGCGGACGGTGCTCGTGATCGGGAACGAGCGGGCGGGCCTCGAGCCCGACGTGCTGGCGCGGCTCGACCGTGTGGCCGAGATCCCGATGGCCGGCCGGCCGCACAGCCTCAATGCGGCCACGGCCGCGGCCATCGCGGTCTACGAATACTGCCGCCAGCATCCGGGGAGCGCATGACGCTCGTGATCGGCACCGACGAGGCGGGCTACGGTCCCAACCTCGGGCCGCTCGTCGTGGCCGCCACGGCGTGGCGGGTGAACGGCGAGCCCTCGGCGGCGGAGGCGGCGCTCGCGGCCGCGGCGGCCGACGTGCGGCTGGGCACCGGCCGGCCTCTGTGGGCCGACTCGAAGCTGGTGCTCCGCGGAAGCAGCGGCATGGCGGCGCTCGAGACCGGCGTGCTCGCGGGCATCGCGCTCGCACACGGCGTGATCACCGGCTGGCCGGCGCTCGCCGCAGCGGTCGCGCTCGGCGACCTGCCTGCGGCCGTCGAGGACCCCGTGCTCGCCGCTGTTGCCCTGCCGGTCGCGGCCGCGGCGGCCGACGTGGCCGCGACGGCCACCGACGTCCGCGAGCGGCTGGCGGCGCACGGCGTGGAACTCCTCGCGATCCGCGCACGGATCGTGCGGCCCTGCGAGTTCAACGCGGGCCTCGATCGCGGGCTCAACAAGTCGGATCTGCTCTCGCAGGCCACGCTCGAACTCGCCGCCGGCCTCGCGGCCGGTGCGACGGGCGGGGTGCGGGTGTGGTGCGATCGCCACGGCGGCCGGCGCCGCTATGCCGGGCTCGTGGGCCGCCACTTCGGGGCCACGCTCGTGCAGGCGGTCGAGGAGACCGCGGCGCGGTCGGCCTACGAGGTGCGGGATGCGGACCTGCGGGTCGAGTTCTCGGTCGGCGGCGAGGCCCGCGTGCCGGTGGCACTGGCGAGCATGACGGCGAAGTATCTCCGCGAGTTGTCGATGCGGGCATTCAATGACCACTGGACGGCGCGGTGCCCGGGGCTCGCGGTGACGGCGGGGTATCCGGTCGATGCGGCCCGCTGGCGACGCGAGGCGGCGGCGACCGTGGAACGCGACGGCGCGGCGTGGGACACGATCTGGCGCCGGGCGTAATACGGCTCATACGGATTCCACGTGATCCTCGCGCGTCACCGCGCCTGTCCCGGCGTCGGGGAGGCCCGTGCCGTCTCGCTCGGACGTTCGCGACGGGCTTCGTGCCCGTCGCTCACTCGATGCTGCCCTCGCTTCGCAATCCTTGCTGCGCTCGGCCAGCAACGCCGGCTCGACGGCACGGGCATCCCCGAGCCGGTTGGGCCGAAAGGCCGGCCGTGCAGTCTTGTCGCCGCCGATCCGGGTGTTCACAATCACGGCATGCCGGTGCTCACCACGCGTCTTTATGTCGTTCGCCACGCCACCGCCGAGGACATCGGCAGCGATGGCTCCGACCACGCGCGGCGACTGACGAAGAAGGGCCGCAAGGCGTTCGCGCGACTGGTGCGCCAGTTGGCTGCCGCCGGCATGGATGTCGATCTCGTCGCCACCAGCCCGCTCGTGCGGGCCCGCGAGACCGCCGACATCCTCGCCGACGAACTCGGCTGCCGGAGGGTCGAGTTGGTGGATGCCCTGGCGCCGGCCTCGAACTGGCAGTCTCTCGTGGAGTGGACCGTGCAGCAGGACGCCGCCCGCGTGGCCTGGGTGGGGCACGCACCCTGCGTGGGGCGGCTGGTGGCCCTGTCGATCGGCGACGGCTCCGCGGCGATCCGCATGCAGAAGGGGGCCGTGGCCGCGATCCGCCTCGACGACGGTCCCGGGCAGCCGGGCGAACTGGAGTGGCTGGCGACACCCGATCTCGCGGGCTGACGACCGGCACCCCGCCACCACGGCCTCGAGTCTCCACGACCCCCCGGTTTCGGTCTACACTTCCATGCTCCGGCCGCGGCGTCGCCGTGCCGGACTCAGCCAGCGACCGCCCAGCCCCGAGGAGTGCCGATCGTGACTGTCTCGTTCACACGTCTGCGTTCATTTGCGATCCCGTGCGCATGGACTGTGGCAGCGCTGCTCGTCCTGGGCTGCGCGCCGGCAGGCGGCCCAGTCGCCGGACCCGCGGGCAAGGCCGTCGAGACCGTCGAAGTCGTCGCCGTCGAGGAGAAGGCTCCGGGTGCGATGCCGTCGCTGGCGAACACCGCGGCCGGTGTCCGCCGGGCCGTGGAGTCCACCAAGGAGGCGGCCGCCGCCGCAGACCGGCGGATCGAGGAGGCTGCGCAGTCGATCGATACCACGGTTCCAACACAGCCACCGGCACCCCAGCCCGAGTCGGCCCCCGAGCCGCAGACGAGCCCCGAGCCCAAGCCCGAGCCGCAGGCGGCTCCTCCCGCCTCGACGTCTCAGGTTCGCGAGCAGATCGTGCTCGGCGACCCCACGCTGACGGCGGGCGTGCCGGGCACCGGCCCGATCACGCTCGCGGAGATCGACGCCTGGCTCGCCGATCCCCGCAACTTCATCACGCTCGATCCCGTCCTGCCGCTGGGCCTCTCGCAGGGCGCCGCGCAGATCACGGGTCTCGACAAGAATCCCCTGACCCGCGCGAAGGTGGAACTCGGTCGCCAGCTCTACTTCGACCCGCGGCTCTCCGCCGACTCGACCGTGAGCTGTGCGAGTTGCCACGACCCGGCGCAGGGCTATTCGGCCCACACGAAGACCGGCGTGGGAATCCGCGGCCAACTCGGCGGCCGCAATTCGCCAGTGTCCTACAACCGCATCCTCACCGGCCCGCAGTTCTGGGACGGTCGCGCCGACTCGCTCGAGGCGCAGGCGGTCGGGCCGATCCAAAACCCGATCGAGATGGGCTTTTCCCACGAGGGTGTCGTGAAACGGCTCGCGGAAAACCCCGTCTACGCGCGGCAGTTCGAGAAGATCTTCGGCGAACTCACGATCGACCGCGTCGGACAGGCCATCGCCGCCTTCGAGCGGGTGCTGGTCACCGGTCCGTCGCCCTACGACTACGAGGAGCAGTGGCGGCCGCTGGCCGACCTCGACGCCGAGGATCTGGCCGATGACGCCGACCTGGCGGCGAAGCACGCCGCGGCCAAGGCGGCCGTGGAGGAACACCCGATGTCGGACGAGGCGAAGCGGGGCCGCGAGATCTTCTTCGGCGACCGGGGCAACTGCACCGCGTGCCACGTGGGCGCGAACCTCGCCGACGAGAAGTATCACAATCTCGGCATCGGCATGGACAAGGAGAATCCCGACCTCGGGCGGTTCACCGTCACGAAGAACGAGGTCGACACGGGAGCCTTCAAGACGCCGACGATCCGCAACGTGGCCCTCACCGCGCCCTACATGCACGACGGGTCGGTGGCCACGCTCGCCGAGGTGGTCGACTGGTACGCCAAGGGCGGCCATCCGAATCCGCACCTGAGCGACAAGATCAAGCCGCTCGACCTGTCGACACAGGACAAGGCCGATCTCGTGGCCTTCATGGAGGCCTGCACCGGCCCGACGCCGCCGGTGGAGGCCGGCCGGCTTCCTGCCGATGCCCAGTGACCTCCTGCCGCTCGCCGCAGCGACACGTCCGCTCTACGCGGGAGTCGATCTCGGTGGCACGAACATCAAGACCGCCCTCGTCGACGACGCGGGGCGGGTGGTCGCCTTCCGATCGGAGCCGACGCTCGCCACGCGTGGCCCGGAGGACGCGGCAGCCCGGATGGGTCGAGGTGTGATCGCGCTGGCGGCCGACGTGGGACTCGGACCGGGCGATGTCGCCCGCGTGGGCCTCGGGTCGCCCGGCCCGCTCGACATTCCGGCGGGCACGATCGTGCGGGCCGGCAACCTGCCCGACTGGGACGGGTTTCCGCTGCGCGACCGCGTGAGCGCCCACTGCGGCCGGCCGGTGACGTTCGCCAACGATGCCAACGCAGCCGGCTACGGGGAGTTTTGGGTCGGCTCGGCGCGGGGCCTCGGCAGTCTCGTGATGCTCACGCTCGGCACCGGCGTCGGTGGCGGGATCATCATCTCCGACGTGAACGTGGAGGGTGAGCACAGCCACGGCTCCGAGTGCGGCCACATCCTCGTCGATCCCGGGCCCGAGGCCCGGGCCTGCCCGTGTGGCCAGCCTGGCCACCTCGAGGCCTACTGCAGCGCCACCTCGCTCGTGGCCATCGCCCGCGAGCGGCTGGCAGCGGGGGCGGCGGGGCCGCTCGCCGCCGCGGTGGCCGACGGCGAGGAGCTCACGACGCTGCTGCTCGGCCGGATGGCGGCCGCGGGCGACGCCACGGCACGGGACGTGATCCTCGAGGCCGCCCGCTGGCTGGGCATCGGCATCGTCACGTTCATGCACACGATCGATCCCGCCGCGGTCGTCATCGGCGGGGCGATGACCTTCGGAGGCGAGGCGGATCCGGTGGGGAGACTGTTCATCGAGCGGGTCCGCGCGGAGGTCCGGGCCCGGGCGTTTCCGCTGCTGGCCGAGCGGACGCCGATCCGCTACGCCATGCTCGGCGGCGACGCCGGCTCGATCGGCGCCGCGGGCCTGGCCCGCCTCGACCACCGGCGCGGGTAGGATTGCGGCATGACCATCGACTGCAAGCACATCCGCAACTTCTCGATCATCGCCCACATCGACCACGGCAAGAGCACGCTCGCCGACCGGCTGCTCGAACGCACCGGCACCGTGGACAAGCGCCAGCTCAAGGAGCAGATGCTCGACGACATGGAGCTCGAGCGGCAGCGGGGCATCACGATCAAGGCCCGCGCCGTGCGGATGGAATACCGACACCAGGGCGAAGTCTACGAGCTCAACCTCATCGACACGCCCGGCCACGTCGATTTCCACTACGAGGTCTCCCGCAGCCTCGCGTGCTGCGAGGGAGCGGTGCTGCTCGTCGACGCCTTCCAGGGCGTCGAGGCGCAGACCGTGGCCAACGCCTACGCGGCCCTCAACCAGAACCTCGCGATCGTGCCGGTGATCAACAAGGTGGATCTCGTCCATGCCCGGGTCGACGAGGTGCTCCTGGAGATGGAGCAGAGCCTGGCGATCGACGCCTCCGAGGTCATCAAGGCCAGCGCCAAGACGGGCATCGGGATCGACGAGCTCCTCGGGGCGATCGTGGAGCGCATTCCCGCGCCGCAGGGCGACCCCGCCGCCACGCTCAAGGCGATGATCTTCGACAGCCACTATGACAGCTACCGGGGCGCGATCACCTACGTACGGCTCATCGACGGCACGATCAAGAAGGGGCAGAAGATCCGCTTCCTGCGGACCGGCGCCACCCATGACGTGCTCGAGCTGGGCCAGTTCGTGCCGCAGCGCCGCGCCTGCGACGAGCTCGTGGCCGGTCAGGTGGGCTACCTCGTCTGCAACATCAAGGACGTGAAGCAGGTCCACATCGGCGACACGGTGACGATCCCCGGCGACCAGGGGGTCGCGGCCCTGGCGGGCTACAAGCCACCGCAGCGGATGGTCTATTGCGGGCTCTATCCGAGCGAGGGGGAGAATTTCGAGGAGCTGCGGGACGCGCTGGAGAAGCTCGCCATCAACGACCCCTCGTTCGAGTATCAGCCCGAGAGTTCCGAGGCCCTCGGCTTCGGCTTCCGCTGCGGATTCCTGGGGCTTCTCCACATGGAGATCATCCAGCAGCGGCTCGAACAGGAGGCCGATCTCGACCTCGTGCAGACGGCGCCGAACGTCACCTACCAGATCCTGAAGTCCGACGGCGAGACGATCGAGATCACGAACCCCCAGGACGTGCCGGAGTCGGGGCAGATCGAGGAGTTTCGCCAGCCCATCGTGCGGACCAACTTCCTCGTGCCGGTCGACTACATCGGCCCGATCATGCAGATGTGCACCGACCGGCGGGGGACCTACCTCAAGACCGAGTACCTGTCGCCCACGCGGGCCATGCTCTCCTTCGACCTGCCGCTGGCCGAGGTGATCTACGACCTCCACGACAAGCTCAAGAGCGTGACCCGCGGCTACGGCACGATGGACTACGAGCTGGTGGGCTATTTCCCCGCGGACCTGGTGCGGCTCGACATCCTCGTGGGGGGCAAGAAGGTCGATGCCCTGTCGATCATCTGCGACCGCCGCGACGCCGACCGGCGCGGCCGGGCGATCGTCAAGAAGCTCCGCGGCGAGATCGACCGGCACATGTTCGAGATCGCCCTCCAGGCGGCGATCGGCACGAAGGTGATCGCCCGCGAGACGATCTCCGCGATGCGGAAGAACGTGACGGCCAAATGCTACGGCGGCGACATCTCCCGCAAGAAGAAGCTCTGGGCGAAGCAGAAGGAAGGCAAGAAGCGGATGAAGAGCATCGGCTCGGTCGACATCCCGCAGAAGGCCTTCATGGCGGTGCTCGACACGGGTGCCGAGCGGCAGTGACAGGTCCCCGGCCGGTATGATCCGTCCGCCGTGATCCGCCCGCCACCATCCCCGCCGCCGCTCCCGCCCGCCGTGCGCGCGCTCGGCTGGACGAGCTTCCTCACCGACTTCTCGAGCGAGGCGATCTACCCGCTCCTGCCCGCATTCATCCGCGGGATCGGTGGCACGAGCCTCGAGGTCGGCCTGGTCGACGGTCTGGCGAATGCCGTCGCCGCGCTCGCCCGCCTGCCGGCGGGCATCGTGTCGGACCGGATCGGCCGCCGCCCGCTCGTGCTTGTCGGCTACGGGCTCTCCGCGGTCGTGCGGCCGCTGATGGGATTCGTGGCGGCGCCCGCGGGCGTGCTGCTCGTGCGGGCCGCCGATCGGCTGGGCAAGGGCATCCGGTCGGCCCCGCGCGACGCGCTGGTCACCGATCTGGCGGCGGCCGAGATCCGCGGCCGCGCCTTCGGCCACATCCGTGCGCTCGACCACGCGGGCGCGGCGCTCGGGCCCCTCGCGGCCACGGCGTTTCTGCTGGTCTGCCCCGGCCGCGAGCGGTCGCTGTTCCTGCTCACGCTCCTGCCGGGTCTGGCCACGCTCGGCGTGATCTGGCGGTTTGTGCACGACCCTCCGGGGCGGCCGATGGCCCGCCCGGCTGTGAAGCCGGCCCGGCTCACAAAGCCACAGGCGGTGCTCCTCGGGGCCGTCGCCGTGTGGGCCCTGGGGGCGTCGAGCGAGCAGTTTTTGCTCCTGCGGGCCGGAGATCTCGGGGTGCGGGCCGAGTTGGTGCCGCTGGTGTGGTTGGGCGTGAGTCTTGCGAAGAGCGGTGCGGCGCTCGTCGCCGGACGGCTGGCCGATGACCGTCGGCCAGCGACCGTGCTGGCATGCGGGTGGCTGCTGTTCGCGGCCGCCTACGCCGGCCTCGCCGTCAGCGGCAGCCTTTCCACGACGCTGCCGCTCCTGGTGGCCGTGGGCGTCGCCTCCGGCTTCGCGGAGCCGGCCGAGCGGGCCCTCGTGGCGACGCTGGCGCCGGCCGGTGGGCAGGGGGGCGCCTTCGGCTGGTATGCGCTCGTGCAGGGATTGATGGCGCTGCCGGCCGGCCTGCTTGCGGGCTGGCTCTGGGGCCATGGTGCCGATGGGCCGGGACTCGCCTTCGCCGCCACGGCGGTCCTCGCTCTCGCGGCGTGCGGCCTCCTGGCCGGCCTCCACCGCGTCACTGGTTGGCGAACCGCGGGATGATGTTGAGGTCGAGGAAGAACACGAACAGCATCATCGACAGCAGCAGCGCGAGCCCCAAGTAGCTCAGGGCCACGACGACCCGCTCGCTCGGCGGCCGCCGGAACACGAGTTCGTAGGCCAGGAACACCATGTGCCCGCCGTCGAGCACGGGGATGGGCAGGAAGTTCACCACCGCCAGGTTCGCGCTCAGCATCGCCAGGAACAGCAGGAAGCGGCTGAATCCCTCCTGGGCCGAGCGGCCGGCCTGCTTGGCGATCTCGATCGGCCCGCCGACGAGTCGGGGATTGATGTCTCGACGGAATAGTTTGCCCAGAAAGCCGTAGACGAGCCGCAGGTCGCCTCCGGCCTGCCGCAGCCCCATCTGCAGCGCCGTGGCGATCGTCGGAGCCTCGACCATCTTCGTGAGCGGCTCGAACACGAGGCCCCGGTCCACCACGAAGAAATCGGCTTCCGTCGTGGGCGCGACGTCCACATCCCGCCGCGATCCGTCGGCCGCCGTCACGGCCAACCGCACCATGTCGTCTGGCCCGACGAATTGGAGGCGGGCCATCAGCGCCGGCCAGTTTGGCGTGGCGGCGGAGAGATTGATCCCCTTGTCACCAGCCACCCGGTCACGGCCGTCGAGCAGCCAGGCACGGTCGATGCGCTCCCCGACCCGCACTCCCGCCCGCGCGGCTGGACCGTCGGCATCGACCGCCGACACCGCCGCGTCGACCACCAGCGCGATTCCCAGCGATGGCACGGAGGCCACGCAGGCCGCAGGTGTCGAGTCGTCGTCGCGCCAGCGGACCTCGCGGGGCACCACGTCGACGGTGCGGTCGGCCTCGCCCTCGCGGCCGATCCGGATGGAGACATGTTCGCCCACGCGGGCCCGCAGCCGGTCGTCGAGCGTGAGCGGGTCGCCGGCCTCGGCCCCGTCGATCTCGAGAATCCGGTCGCCGGAGCGGATGCCGGCCGCAGCCGCCGGCGAGTCGGCCTGCACCGCCCGCACCGTGCTCGCCGTCATCGTGACGCCCAGGGTGCGGCGGCGCTGCGGGGGCACTTCGATGTCGATCGACTGTGGGGCGGAGCCGGCGTCGGCCCGCCGCTCCACCGTGAGCCTGACCGGCGCGGAGAGTCGGCCGGAGAGCGCGGCGATGAGCTCGGCGTAGGTGCGCACGGCCGCGCCGTCGATGGCTCTCACCGTGTCACCGCCCGCCAACGGGGGCTGGGCCAGGCCGGCGCTCCCGGGCAGACCGGCCGACAGGTCGGGCGGCAGCGTGAGCGAGCAGGGACTGATCACACCGACGGTGGGCGCGCCCAGTTCCTTGTCGGGTCGCAGGAGCACCGTCCGTTCGGCCTGCTCACCGGGGCGACGGATCGTGAACTCGATGCCGCGGGAGAGGTCGCCGAGCGTGACGCCCTGCTGCAGATCCTTGAAGACCGGATCGCGCCGCCCGGCGATCGCGGTGATGTCGTCGCCGGTGCGCAGGCCAGCCTGCCAGGCAGCGCCGCCGGTGCGTACGGCCGAGATCGTGCAGGTCAGTTCACGGACGCCGCGGCCATAGGCCCAGGCTGCCATCAGCACCGCGAAGATCACGTTCATGATCACGCCCGCCGAGATGATGGCCATCCGCTCGGGCACCGTCTGGGCGGGGTAACTCCGCGGATCCCACGGGGCATGGGGCTCGTCCACTGGTTCGGGCGGCAGGTCGCCGGAAAGCCTGGCCCGCTCCGCTTCCTCCGCCGCCGCCGCGGGATTGTCGTCCTGACCGAGCATCTTCACGTAGCCGCCCAGCGGCAGGGCACCGATGCCGTATTCCGTCTCGCCGCGGCGGAAGCTCAGGAGCTTGAGGCCGCCGACGTCGAAGCCGAGGAAGAACTTCTCGACCTTCACGCCGCAGGCCTTGGCGACGAGAAAGTGGCCGAGTTCGTGGACGAATATCACGAATCCCAGCCCACCGGCGACCTGGAGGATCACCATCCAGCTCGAGGGCTGCGCGATCCACTCGAGCCAGTTCGCGGCCGCGAGCGGCAGGGTCACGGACGACGTCATCAGTTCCATGCCCGAACCTCCTCCCGTGCCCAGGCGTCGAGCCGGAGCACGTCGTCGAGGCCCGGGTCGGCTTGGAAAGGATGGGCGTCGAGCACCCGAGCGCACACGTCGGCGATGTCGGTGAACCGCAGGCTGCCGCCGAGGAAGCGACCTACCGCCTCCTCGTTGGCGGCATTGAGCACACAGCCTGCCGTGCCGCCGCGGCCCGCCGCCTCGTGCCCGAGCCGCAGGGCCGGAAAGCGATCCAGGTCGGGGGGCTCGAATTCCAGGGTGAAGGCCTGGGCAAAGTCGAGCCGTCGCGCCGGACCCGGTATCCGCCGCGGGTACGACAGGGCGTATTGGATCGGTAGCCGCATGTCGGGCGGGCTCAATTGCGCCACCACCGACCCGTCGATGAATTCGACGAGCGAGTGGACGATCGACTGCGGGTGGATCAGCACCGCGAGTTTGTCGGCAGGGACGCCGAACAGCCAGCGAGCCTCCACGAGTTCGAGGGCCTTGTTCATCATGGTGGCCGAGTCGATCGTGATCTTCGGCCCCATCGACCAGGTGGGATGACGGAGCGCCTCCTCGGGTGTGACGGTCGCGAGCGACTCGCGGGGCCGGCCGCGGAACGGGCCGCCGCTGGCGGTGAGCACGAGCCGGGCCACCTCGTCGGGGGCGCCGGCCGCCAGCGCCTGGTGGATCGCCGAATGCTCGCTGTCTACCGGCACGATCGCACCGCCGGTGCGCGAGGCCAGTCGGGTGACGAGCGGCCCGGCCGTCACGAGCGTTTCCTTGTTGGCCAGGGCGACGGTCTTGCCCGCTTCGAGCGCAGCCCACGTGCTCCGCAGCCCGGCCGCCCCCACGATCGCCGAGACGACGCGATCGACGGCGGGATCAGCCACGAGTTCGTCCAGGGCCTCAGGGCCGACGGCGAGCCTCGTTCCGGCGGGCAGCGCGCCGGCCCCCACATCGGCCGCGGCCCGGGGATCGCCCACGACCACCCATGCGGGCCGGAAGCGGTGGGCCTGGTCGAGAAGCGTCGCCACGCTCCTCCGCGCGGCCAGGAGCCAGGGCTCGAAGCGGCCCGCCGACGCGGCGATCACGTCGAGCGTGCTCGTGCCGATGCTGCCGGTCGACCCCAACACGGCGACCCGCACGGACTCCCCTAGGGAGCGGCATGCCGGATCGGAGGTGGCTATCGCCTCCGCTGGAACGGTTTGACGGGCGGAGACGGGCATTCAGTGAGGATCAGGTGAGACTCGGGCGGAAACTTCGAGTGTATCAGCCCGGCAGTGGCCTGTGCCACGGAGGCGGTGCCGGGATTTTGACCCCCGGAGGGTGTGGCTGCCATCGCCTGGCCGCCCGGGACACCCCGGCAGCGACGGACGACACCGGCAGGCGTTTGTCCGGCGCCCTTCGCCGCCATACCATTCGCTTGGCATCGATCTGCGGCGAATCCGAGTTTTTCAGAGCCTCCATGCCCGGCCCGCGGCACCCCGTCAAACGCCCGCCCGACCGCCGTCCGGCGGGCGGCAGCGTCGTCTGGTATCTCGTCGCGGCCGGCGTCGCCAGCCTGTTCGCGTTGAGCCTCGTCGGCGCGGTGCCGCACCTCGCCTTGTCGTTCAGCGACCTCGAGCGCCTCATCCGCGCGGCCGATGCCGAGGGGCCGGAACGCTGGGTCGCCGTGGGCGCGGCCGAACCGGGGAGCCGCACCGTGGCCCGCTACGGCGAACTTCACGACGTGGTCATCGGTGCGTTCGAGGTGTCGGGCAAGGTGCGGGAGGCGCCGGCCGGACTCGGTGAGGCGTCCGAGGTCGACGAGCCCCTGGCCCCGCGGCCGCTGGCCCGCCCCGGGGCAGCCCGTCGGTTCCAGGCTGCGAAGCTTCCCAGCGAGAGCGCGGAGGCCGAACTCAAAGACCTCCTCCGCGCGCACGGCGTGGCCTTTCGCTACGAGGATCCGCCGAGCCCGTGGCGGAACTGGATCCCGCTGCTCGTGATCACCGGCCTGTTCGGCCTCATGCTGTTCCTCATGATGCGGCGGATCGGGGGTGCCGGCAGCCCGATGGCCTTCGGCCGCAGTCGCGGCAAGATGTACGCCCAAGAGGATCTCGGCATCACGTTCGACGACTGTGCCGGCATCGACGAGGCGAAGGAGGAACTCCGTGAGGTCGTCGAGTTCCTGCGCAATCCCGAGAAGTATCAGGCCCTGGGCGGCCACATCCCCAAGGGCGTGCTCCTGGTGGGGCCACCGGGCACGGGCAAGACGCTGCTCGCCAAGGCGATCGCGGGGGAGGCCGGCGTGCCGTTCTTCGGCCTGTCGGGAAGCGACTTCGTGGAGATGTTCGTCGGCGTCGGCGCTGCGCGGGTCCGCGACATGTTCCAGCAGGCGGCGGCCAAGGCTCCCTGCATCATCTTCATCGACGAACTCGACGCCCTGGGCAAGACCCGCGGCACCAGCGTGGTCGGCGGCCACGACGAGCGGGAGCAGACGCTCAACGCCCTGCTCGTGGAGATGGACGGGTTTGGCAGCAACTCGGGCGTCATCGTGCTCGCGGCCACCAACCGGCCGGAGACGCTCGACCCGGCCCTGCTGCGGCCCGGGCGGTTCGACCGCCACGTGCTCGTGGACCGGCCCGACGTCCGCGGCCGGGAGGCCATCCTCCGCGTCCACGTGGCCGACGTGAAACTCGATCCGGCGGTCGATCTCGCCCAGATCGCCCGCATCACCTCCGGGTTCGTGGGCGCGGACCTCGCGAATCTCGTCAATGAGGCGGCCCTCCTCGCCGCCCGCAACGACCGGCCGACCGTCGGGATGGCGGAGTTCAACGAGGGCGTCGAGCGGGTCACCGCGGGTCTGGAGAAGAAGAAGCGCGTGATCCACGAGGACGAGAAGAAGCGGGTGGCCTACCACGAGGCGGCCCACGCGCTCGTGGCCTTCTCGCTCCCCAACACCGACCCCGTGCACAAGGTGTCGATCATCCCCCGCGGCCTGGCAGCGCTCGGCTACACCATGCAGCGCCCCGAGGACGACCGTTACCTGCTCACGCAGTCGGAACTCGAGAGCCGGATCCAGGTGCTGCTGGCCGGCACGATTGCCGAGGAGTTGGTCTATGCCGACGTCTCCACCGGCGCGCAGAACGATCTCGAACGTGCCAGCGAGATCGCCCGCGCGATGGTGATGGACTACGGCATGAGCCGGCTGGGCCGGGTCACCTACCGGGAGAATCCCCGCTCGCCGTTCCTGGCCGGCGCGGGGGGTGATCTGCCGATGGCTCGCACCCACAGCGAGCAGACGGCCCGTGAGATCGATCAGGAGGTGCGGCGGATCGTCGACGAGGCCATGGACAAGGTGCGGCGAATCATCGAGTCGCGGCGGTCGGCGCTCGAGGCCGTGACCCGCCGGCTCATCGAGAGCGAGGTCATCGACGGCACCGAGCTCGCCGCCATCGTCGAGGCCTCGGCCGTCGCGCCGCAGCTCGTGCCCGGCACCGATGCCGAACGCCGGCCGGCGCGGGGCGGGCCGGCCGCCGAGCCGGCCGCCGGCGCGGCCGAGGGTTGAAGATTCCGGCCGCGCGACCCGCACGACCGGCATGGTCGCCCGCGCCGGTGCGGGCGTGGAGAGCGGCGACCCGGCGGGCCGAACATTCCTTCGGGCATCCGTTTCCGAAGTCTGGTCGACGCGCCATGTGGAAGAGCATCTGTCTCGCAGCCGGAATCTTCGCCTGCATCGTGGGCGTCGAGATGCTCCTCATCGACTCGGCGGTGATCCGGCCCTTGAACGGGGACGGCGGGCCGCGGACGTTCACTGCTCCCGATTGGGCCCCGTGGACGCTCCTGTCGGTCGGAGCCGTGACGGTGCTCCATTACGTCTCGCTGCCGAGGTCGCTGTCGGGCGGGCAGTGAGCGGCGGCGTTGATCGGTTGCGTTCGCCGACGCTTCACGGTTGCTCCTGTGGAGGCGCGGCATGATCGACATCGCCAACCGGCCCGAGAAGGACACCGTCCTCTACGACGGACAATGTCGATTCTGCCGCAGTCAGATCGCGATCCTGAAGGCGCTCGATCTCCTCGGGAGCCTGCGATTCGTGTCGCTCCACGATCCGCTCGCGGGCCGCGAATTCCCCGAACTCGAACGCGACGATCTTTTGCGGCAGATGTACGTCGTCGATACCTCGGGTAGCGCCCGCGGTGGTGCCGAAGCGGTTCGCTATCTCTCGCGGCGATTGCCGCTGCTCTGGCCGCTGGCACTACCGCTGCACGTGCCGGGCAGCCTGCCTCTATGGAACGCGGTGTATCGGTTCGTCGCCCGACATCGCTATCGGATCGCCGGTTCCTGTGCCGAAGGCACCTGCCGGCTGCACTGATCGTCGCCCGGGCGGCGTAGCGTCAGGCTTCTGCGTCGTCCGCCGGGCCGCCCGCCTCGAGTTCTTTGAGCAGGCGGGTCATCGTGTTGGCGTGGACGCCGAGCAACTTGGCGGCCTGCGCCTTGTGGCCGCGGGTGATCTCCAGCGCCTCCTTGATGGCCTGCTCCCGCAACTTTGCGAGATCGAGGCACGGCAGCCGGCCCGCGGCCGGCGCCCGGACCGCCGTCCGCGTGGGCACCTTGGGTTCGGTCTGCAGGACGTAGGCCTGTTCGATGGTGTGCTCGAGTTGCCGCACGTTGCCCGGCCACGGGAACGCACAGAACTCGGCGAGTGCCTCGCCGGAGGGCACCCAGACGGGCAGCCGGTACCGGTCGGCGAACTTCTTCGAGAAGAACTCGATGAAGTGCGGAATGTCCTCGGTCCGCTCGCGGAGCGGCGGAACCTTCAACTCGATCATGTTGAGGCGGTAGTAGAGATCCTCGCGAAAGGTTCCCTTCTCCGCCTCCTGCTCGAGATCGCGATTCGTGGCCGCCACGATCTGCACGTCGATCGGCACAGGCTCGGTGGCGCCGACGGGGATCACCTCGCGTTGCTGGAGCACGCGGAGCAACTTCGGCTGCAGCTCCTGCGGCATCTCGCCGATCTCGTCGAGGAACACCACGCCGCCCTGGGCCGCGCGGAAGATGCCGAGCGACCGTCCCGCGGCGCCGGTGAACGCACCCTTCTCATGGCCGAAGAGTTGGCTCTCGGCGAGCGTGGGTGTGAGCGCCGCACAGTTGACCGGCACGAACGCCTTGCTCGCCCGCGGACCGCTGCGATGCAGGAGGCGGGCCCACAGCTCCTTGCCGGTGCCGGTCTCGCCGCACACGAGCACGGTGCACTCGACCTCCGCCGCCCGCTCGATCGACTTGGCGATCCGCCGCATGGCGGCGTTGGAGCCGAGGACCCAGTTGCTCGGACCGCCGGGCGTGGTGATGCGGTTGCCGGGCGAGGCCGGCTCGGCCACGACTGCGGGATCGAGCGAGCCGCCGCGCGGATCGCGAACGGCGGAATCACCTGCCCGAAACGTAAGCGGTCGGATGGCCATGGTGGCTGCCTCGGGTGGCGAGAACCGTCGCGTCCGCCGTGCCTGAAACTTCCGCCAGTATCACGGTGCGGCCGGGCGGCTGCAACGTCCGGTTCCGTGGTTTTCGAGAAATTCCCGGCCGCCGGCCGGAAACCTCGAAAAAACCGGCAAAGTCGGGGGTTTCTGGGGGTCAGGGGGCGTCAGAATCCCCGTTTTCGGCCCCGAAAAACAGCAGGTGTTGCCACGGGAGCCGGTCGAACTCCCGGACGAGCGCGAAACCAGCCGGCTCCAGTTCGGCCCGGACCTGCGCCTTCGTCATCTTGTGGAGGGGCTTGATGGGCACCGCCGGATCCTCGCCACGAAACTCCGCGAGCACCAGCCGCCCGCCCGGGGCGAGGCTCCGCCGGATCCTCGCCAGCATCTGTTCGGGGTGGGAGAACTCGTGGTAGACGTCGACGCACAGCACGAGGTCGATTTCGCCCTCGGGCAAGCGGGGATCGATCGGCGTGCCCACGAGCGGGCGGATGTTCGCCAGTCTCTCGTCACCGGCCCTGGCGGCGAGCATCCGCAGCATCTCGGGCTGGATGTCGACGGCATAGACCACGCCCTCGGGCCCCACCATCCGCGCCAATTCGAGCGTGTAGAAGCCGTTGCCGCAGCCCAGGTCGCAGACGGTCTGGCCCGCGTCGATCTCGAGAGCCTGGAGCAGGAGGCGGCAGTCCTCTTCCCGCTGCCGACTCTCGCGCACCAGCCAGGGCGCCCCGGTGTAGTGCATCGTCTGGGCGATCTCGCGGCCCAGATGGTGCGTGGGCGCGGGAGGAATCTCCGTCGTCACGTCGATCGCGGTGTCGACCAGCACCGGCTGGGCCGAGGCGGTGCCGATCGACAGGGCCAGCGCGATCCAGAGAGTGGCCATGGCCCGGAACATGGCCCGAGTATACGCCGCCGCCCGTCGCGCGACGGAATCAGCCGCAGACCATGGCGGACGACTCACCCTCGAGCCGCTGGTCTTGAGACGCTGATCCGCGCGCGGAAAGGCATCTCGTTCACAACAGGCCTCTCGGCCCAACCGGCTCGGGTCTGCCCACACCCTCTCGACGGACGCTCGCTACGTCCATCCTGGACTTCGCTTGCTCGGAGACGGCGGCGCTCCGGCATCCATGCCTGCGCTTGCCGTCTACGTCGTCTCGAGGGGATGGGCAAACCCGATCCTTCCTCGATCGTGTGGGGAAGGCACGGGCGTTCCCCACGCCGGTTGGGCACGTTGACGCCCGAGGATCGACGGGAAGCCGGATCAGGCTGCCGCATCGCGGAGCGCGGGCAGGCCGCCCGCGTCACAGAGGCTGGCGATCGTGATCCCGGCCGCAACGGCCCGGGCCGCGAGCGCGGGGGCGTCGACGAGGATCGTGCGGCCGGCCTCGATGGCGAGCACCGCGGCACCGGCCGCCGCCAGCGACTCGAGCGTGCCCACGCCGATCGTGGGCATGTCGAAGCGCAGATCCTGCTGCGGCTTGGCGACCTTCACGACCGTCATGCCGCCCGCGGGACACAGCACACCGGCGCGGCGGATGCACTCGTCGGTGCCCTCGATCGCCTCGAGGGCGAGCGGCGCGCGGTTTCTCACCACCACCGTCTGCCCGATGTCGTGGCGGCCGAGTTCCTTGGCGAGGTGCCAGCCGAAGGCCACGTCGGCCGCGAGCCGCTGGGTGAGCGGCCGGCCCGCGAGGATGCCCTCGGCGGCGAGCAGTTCGGGAGCGAAGTCGGTGGCCGGGCAGATCGTCACGCCGCGGGCGTCGAAGGCGGCGGCGATCGCCCCCAGGAGCGAGTCGTCGCGGTTGTCGCGGCGGCGGCTCACGAAGTGGGGCCAGAAGGTCGTGAGGCCCGTCCAGTCGGGCAGGTGGTGGAGCCAGGCCCGCTTCCCGAAGAGTTTCTTTTTGTGGATCTTCCCGGCCATCGTGGCCCGGCGGCAGCCGGCAGCCTTGAAGAACTCGATCGCGTGACCGATCTCGGCCACGCCCACGTCGCCGTGGACGTCGGCGAGGGCCGCGAGTTTGGCATCGGCGTGGTCGCGGATCGCCAGAATCGCCGTGCGACCGCCATGGCGACGGACGGCCTCGGCCACCATCACCGGATAGCGGCCCCAGCCGGCGAGGATGCCGATGGTTTCGCCGGCGAGCATGCCTGTGGATACGTGCGTGTGGGCCTGCATGGTGCTGTGAGTCAGGCGGCGGCGCTGGTGTCCTCGTCGCGACGTTCCAGGGCCTCGACGCGGGCGGCCAGGGTCTTGAGGTCCTTGCGCATCTCGGGGAGCTTCGACATGGTGGCGAGTTGGAGCTTGCGGTCGCGGAGGTCGATGGCGGGCTCGCCGAGGACGGTCTTGCCGGCCTCGATGTCACTGGAGACGCCCGACCGCGCGCCCAGGATCGCGCGGTCGCCAATGTGGACATGATCGCGGACGCCCACCTGGCCGGCCATCACCACCCAGTCGCCCGTCGAGGTGCTCCCCGCCACGCCCACCTGTGAGCAGATCATGGCATGGCGGCCCACGCGGACGTTGTGGGCGATCATCACGAGGTTGTCGAGCTTCGAGCCCGCGCCGATCACGGTGGGGCCGTAGGTGCCGCGGTCGATCGTGGTGTTCGCGCCCACCTCCACGTCGGGCCCGAGTTCCACCCAGCCGAGCTGCGCCGAGATCCGGTAGCCGTCGGCCGTGGGCTTGTAGCCGAAGCCGTGGGCGCCGAGGACGGCACCGGCATGGACGACCGCGCGGTCGCCCACGACCGTGTTCTCGTAGAGCACCGCGTGCGGATAGATCTCCGCGGCCGCGCCGATCCGGCAGCCGGCCATGACGTGGGCGCCCGGATGGATGGTGGCGCCCGGGCCGATCTCGACGTCGGGGCCGATCGTGGCGAAGGCTCCCACATCGACGTCGGCTGCGAGGCGGGCCGAAGGGTGGACGTCGGCCTTGGGGCTCACGCCCGCGCGGATGCGGGGCCGCGGCGGCCGAAAGTGGGTGACGGCCGCCGCGAACGCGACATGGACGTCCGCGACCTCGATCGTGGGCCGGTCGAGCGGACCCGATCCCGTGGGCACGATCGCAGCCGCCGCGCGGCTCTTCGCGAGGAGGTGAATCCGTTCCGCCGAGTCGATCAGCGTGGCGTCGTCGGGGCCGGCGGTCTCGAGCGTGGCGGCTCCGGTGATTCGAGTCGTCCCGTCACCGACGAGCGTGCCGCCGACTCGCGCGGCCAGGTCCACGAGCGTGATCGACATGGGACGCGCCTCCCTGCGGTCGCCGGGACTCCCGGCGGGGCGGGGAGGGTAGGGAAACGGATGCGGCGTCGCAAGCCGGACAGGGCGTGCGGAAACCGCGACCGTGGGCCGGGGTTGCCCGTGCCGTCTCGCCCGGACGCCTGTCGGACGGCCGTTCAGGCCACGATCTGCGGCTCGGTCTCGCGGTCGTCCTCCACCTCCGCGCCGCTCGCGAGCCACTGCGGCGGCCAGAAGGCCACGAGCAGGATCGCCGCCGCGGCCAGCGCCATGAACGTGGGCACGAGGAACAGTTGCCGGTAATCCACGGCGCCGTCGGCCCCCGTGAGCCGCGTCTGCAGCGGAATGAAGAGCCACTTGGCCGCCAGATCGCCGAGGCCGAGCACGAGCAGATTGAAGAGGCTCTGGGCGCTTGCGCGCACGTCCTTCGGGAAGGCCGCATCGATGAAGATGTAGAGCGTGGCGAAGAAGAAGGCGTAGCAGACGCCGTGGAGCACCTGGACGGCGATGATCACCGCCTGATGCTGCGGGAGGAGGGCGAAGACGGCGAACCGGGCCGCGTGGCCGAGGATGCCGAGGATCATCGTCGTCTTCCAGCCGAGCTTCGCGAGCACGCCGCCAAGCACGGTCATCGTGAGGATCTCCGCCACCTGGCCGATGCTCATCACGGGCATGATCCATTCCGGCTTGATGCCGACCTGCTCGCTGGCCAGAAAGCCGCCGGCCATCACGAAGTAGCCGTTGTGAATCACGGCGTCGACGAACGTGACGACGAACAACACGAGCAGGTAGGGGTAGGCGAGGAACCCGGTCGCCTTGAGCCAGGCGATGCTGCCGGTGCCGGGCTCGGTCTTCTTCGGCGGCGTGTGCGGTAGCGTGAGGGAGTAGGCTGCCAACACGAGCGATGTGACTCCACTCACGAGAAAGATCGCACGCGTGGCCGTCATCGCCTCGGCACCAGACTTGCCCTGCAGCACGACGTACAGCGGCCAGGCGGCGAGGATCCAGCCGATCGTGCCTCCCATCCGCACGATCCCGAACTCCTTCTGGGCGTTCTTCATGTGCGTGAAGGCGATGGAGTTGGAGACCGAGATCGTGGGCACGTAGACGATCGCGTGCACGAGCATGAGACCGAAGAAGGAGCGGAAGTCGCGAACCTGGTGCAGGCCGAGCATGGCCAGGCCCCCGACCAGGTGGCTCGCGGCCATGAAGCGTTCGGCGGCGAACGTGCGGTCGGCGAACTGGCTCGCGAACACGACACCCATGATCGAAGCGATGGCGAAGGCGCTGCCGACCCAGGCGATCTCGTTGCTCGTGAAGCCGAGGCCGCCATCGGCGATGGCCGCGCCCATGTAGCCCCAGATCAGGGGCAGCCATGCGCCCCAGATGGCGAACTCGAGCACCATCATCAGCCAGAGTCGGAACGTCGGCGCGGGTCTGGAGGTGGTGTTCATGGCGGGGAGGCTACCACGCCGCCGGTGGATCGTCAGGCTCGGGCCTTGAGGTCGGCCAGCCCCCCGTCCACGCCCAGCACCTGCCCCGTGATCCAACCCTGGGCCGGGTCGAGCAGGAAGGCGATTGCCCGGGCCACGTCCTCGGGCTCTCCCAGACGGCCGAGTGGATGCATGGCCACGGAAGCCTTCTCGGCGAGTTCGCTGGCGACGAGGCCTTTGGCCAGCGGCGTGCGGACGAGCCCCGGGGCGACGGCGTTGAACCGGATCCGCTGCTTCGCGTAGGTGGCCGCGGCCGAGAGCACGAGTCCGATCACGCCGGCCTTGGCCGCGGCGATGGCCTCGTGGTTGGCCAGGCCGATCCGCGCCGCCGCGCTCGACACGAGCACGACCGAACCTCCCGATTCCCGCAGAAGTCGCCCCGCGGCGCGGACGCAGGCAAACCCGCTCGTGAGATTCGTGGCGAGCGTGGCCTGCCACTCGTCTGCGGTCGTGAGATGCGCGGGCTTGAGCAGGATCGATCCCGCACAGTTGACGATGCCGTCGAGGCCGCCGAGCGCCTCGGCCGCTGCATCGGCGCACGCGTCCACAGAGGCGAAGTCCGTCGCTTCGACGGTGCCCCAGGGCATCCCGAGTTCCGCGCCCGCCGCCGCCAGCCGCCCGGTCTCGCGGCCCGCGAGAAACACACTCCCGCCGCCGGCCACCACCAGCCGCGATACGGCGCTGCCGATGCCCCCGGCCCCACCTATCACGAGCACGCGCTGCGCCACGTATTCACTCCCGAATAGCCGCCAACTCTCCGCCCTGAGGACGACTGTATCAAGTGACGGCCTCCATCGTCCTCTTCCCCGCGAGGCAGGCCCAGGCGGTGGGCGTGTGGTAGCGAAGCCTTGGAGCCGAGCGCAGCAAGAATCCTCGCGCAGCGGGCACGCCCACTGCCGGGGCCGGTTGGGCGCGACGACCCGCGACCCTACAACCAGTCACCCACCGTCTGCTCGAGCCTCGCCTCGGCGGCCATCGACTTGAGCTTCTCCATGGCCCGCCCCTGGATCTGGCGGATCCGCTCCTTGCAGACACCCATCTGCGAGCCGAGTTCGCGAAATGTCCGCGGAGCCTTGCCGTCGAAACCGAAGCGGGCCACGACGATCCGCCGCTCACGGGGTTCCAGTTCCTGGAGGAAGCCGGCGAACAAAGCCTTGAGCGAGGCAAGTTGCTCGGCGGAGGGCTGGGCGGGTGCCGGTGGCTCCGCGGCCCTGGATTCGAGGGCCGCATCGTCACTGACGAACCGTGAGCGAATCCGCCGGCCGCGCTGCGAGAGCCTGAAAAAATGCCGCTGCACGGCGTAGGTCGCGTAGGTGCTGAACCGGTTGCCCAGGGCGAAGTTGAACTTTTCGACCGCCCGCATGAGGGCGACGTTGCCCTCGCTCACGAGTTCGTCGAATGACCAACTGGGGTCGACGAACTTCTTGGCGATGGACACGACGAGTCGCAAGTTGGATGTGATGAGGATCGCCTTCACCGTGTCGGCCTCGGCGAGCAGGCCGTCGATGGCGTCCATCTGCCGGGCCGTCGCCCGGCGCCGGTCGAGTCGTCCGCGGGTGGTGGCCGCGCGGAACTTCAGCCAGTTCATGCGGCGAAAATAAAACTGCTCCTCATCCTTGGTGAGCAGCCGCGTCTGGTAGAGGCTGGCCAGATACGGCGTGAGCCCGTCACCCCGCGGCGGCTCGGAATCGGTTCGTTCCAGAGGGACGGCCGCGTCGGCCGGGGGTACCGTCGCAAGCCGCTCTGCATCGGCCTTCAGGAATCCACGACACGGAATGTAGTCGATCAACCGGGCGAAGAACGCCTCCCGCCGCGCGCGGAGATCTTCGAGCCGCTGCTGCTTCCGGGTGGCACTTTGGCCCGGCTTGCGGGTGGAACGGCGAGCCTTGGTGGCGGTGGCGATCACGGCGGGCCTCCCTGAAGGCGTCTCGGTGTGGAGACTGCCGACGAGAGAAACCGCATGGCCGGCGGTGGATTAACCGTTCCACTCCGGATCTCAGGTCAGCCAGCCGGCCTCCCGTCGGGCCGCCGGTGAACCGCCGTATGGTTTAGGCTGCGGCGGCCAACGCAGACCGGCCCGGCAACGGAAATCCCATGACCCGCCACCTTCTCCTCGTCCTCGGCGATCAGCTCGACCGGGGAAGTGCGGCCTTTGACGGGTTCGACCGATCCTGCGATCGGGTGTGGATGGCGGAGGTGGCGGAGGAATCGACCCACGTGTGGACTCACAAGGCGCGGATCGCGGTCTTCCTCGCCGCGATGCGGCACTTTCGGGCCGCGCTGGTGAAGGAGCGGATCGACGTCGACTACTCGGAACTGCAGCCGCTGGCGACACCGACGGAGCCGGCGACGCTCGCGGCAGCGCTGGCCGCCAGCCTCGCCCGCGACCGCCGGGCGAACCGCCTGCCTGAGCGGCTCGTGGTGGTCGAGCCCGGGGAGTGGCGGGTGCGGCAGGCGCTCGTGGCGGCGGCGGAGGAGGCGAGCATCCCGCTCGAGATCCGCCCCGACCATCACTTTTACTGCAGCAACGCCGACTTCGCCGCGCACGCTGCGGGCCGCAAGCAACTACGGCTCGAATACTTCTACAGGCCGCTTCGTGAGCGGCACTCCATCCTCATGGACGACGGCGAGCCGGCGGGCGGCCGATGGAACTTCGATGCCGAGAATCGCGGAGCATTTCCCAAGGCGGGGCCGGGAAAGGTGCCGCCGCCGGTGCGGTTTCCGCCCGACGCCGAGACGCGGCGCGTGATCGATCTCGTGAATGAACGGTTCGCCAAGCATCCCGGCAGCCTCGCCGACTTCGACTGGCCGGTGACGCCCGCCGACGCGCGGGCCGCGCTCGACGACTTCGTCGCCCATCGGCTCGTGAACTTCGGCACGTACCAGGACGCCATGTGGACGGGGGAGCCCTGGCTCTGGCACTCGCGGCTCTCGCAGGCGATGAACCTCAAGCTCCTCGACCCGCGCGACGTCGTCGCCGCCGCCGAGAAAGCCTATCGCAAGAAGAGGATTCCGCTCGAGGCGGCGGAGGGATTCATCCGGCAGGTGATCGGCTGGCGGGAGTACGTCCGCGGCATCTATTGGCACTTCATGCCCCAGTACGAGTCGCGAAACGCGCTCGGTGCCGACCGGTCGCTGCCCGCCTTCTATTGGACGGCCGAGACGGAGATGAACTGCCTCAAGGACGCGATCGGGCAGACCATGCGCTTCGGCTACGCCCACCACATCCAGCGGCTCATGGTGACGGGCCTGTTCGCGCTCCTGGCGGGCGTGAAGCCGCAGGACGTGCACCGCTGGTATCTCGCCGTCTACGTCGACGCCGTCGAGTGGGTGGAGTTGCCCAACACGCTCGGCATGAGCCAGTTCGCCGACGGCGGCGTCATGGCCTCGAAGCCCTACTGTGCGACGGGGGCCTACATCGACCGGATGAGCAACGCCTGCCGGGGTTGCCGGTTCAAACCCAAACAGGCGAGTGGCCCCGACGCCTGCCCGTTCACGACGCTGTATTGGGATTTTCTCGCCCGCCACCAGAAGGTGCTGTCCCGCAACCAGCGGATGACGATGCAACTCAAAAACCTCGGCCGCAAGGACGCCGCCGAACTCCGCACGATCCGCCGGCAGGCCGAGGAACTTCGCGACGGCATGTCGTGAGCGAGCCTGCGATCCGCCGACCGGGTCACGGCGTGGGCAGGATCTCGACGGGGGGCTGCACGATCACCGACGGCAGGCTCGGCGCGGGGGCCGTCACCGGGGCCGGGACGGCCTGCGGCACCACGGTCGCTGGCACGGGCACCCCTGTCGGCACTGACACGGCAATCGGCGTGGGGCAGACGACACGCGGTGCCGGCACGACGACCGTCTCACGCACCACCTGGGTGACGACCGGGGCCACGAGCGGCGCAGCGACGAGAGGCGTCGCTGGGACGATCGCGACCCGTCGGGGCGCAAGCAGCCGCGGCGCGGGCACGATCGCCGCGACCGGCGCGGCCGCGACCGCGGGGGTAGCCACCACGGGCGGCACCGGCGCGATCACCGTTCGCCGCGGGGGCACCACGACGATGCGGTCGGGCCGCACCACGATCTTGCCGTCACGGGGTCGGGCCTCCGCCGCGGCGGGCACGACGCACAGGACGACGAGCACGATTCCGCCGAGCCGGCGGGACGACGAACGAAGTGCGCTGCGAACCTTCATTTCGGTAAGGAACTCCTTTTCCACATCGGGGGCGGCTCCGGCAGTCGGGCCGTCGACACGAGTATCGCGGTGGCTGCCGAAAATCGCGAGCATTTTCTACGCAGGCGCGCCCCATGCGGTTCGCCTGTCGCCCGGACGGGATTTTTTCTAAAGTGACAGCACCGCCAGCATGCCGGTCAGTACGGCCGCATGTCGCGCCCGCGACCCCTCCCACCCATGTCGACCTACACCCTCACGCATCTCCGACAGCTCGAGGCCGAGAGCATCCACATCATCCGCGAGGTGGCGGCGGAGTTCGAAAACCCGGTGATGCTCTATTCCATCGGCAAGGACTCGGCGGTCATGGTGCGGCTCGCGGAGAAGGCCTTTTACCCGGCGAAGCCGCCGTTCCCGCTGCTCCACGTCGACACGACCTGGAAGTTTCGCGACATGTACAAGCTCCGCGACGAGTACGTCGCCAAGGAGCTGGGCTTCAAGCTGCTCGTGCACACCAACGAGGAGGGACGCAAGGCGGGCGTCAACCCGATCTCGCACGGCAGCAAGGTCCACACCGACGTGATGAAGACGCAGGCCCTGCGGCAGGCACTCGACCATTACCGCTTCGACGCCGCCTTCGGCGGCGCCCGCCGCGACGAGGAGAAGAGTCGCGCCAAGGAGCGGGTGTTCTCCTTCCGCGACGAGTTCCACCGCTGGGATCCCAAGAACCAGCGGCCGGAACTCTGGAACCTCTACAACACGAAGGTGCGGCAGAAAGAAAGCATCCGCGTTTTTCCGCTCTCCAATTGGACCGAACTTGACGTCTGGCAGTACATCCACCTCGAGAACATCCCGATCGTGCCGCTCTACTTCGCGGCCATGCGACCGATCGTGTGGCGGGACGGCGTGATGATCATGGTGGACGACGACCGGCTGCCCCTGAAGCCAGGTGAGCAGCCGGAGATGCGCCGCGTTCGCTTCCGGACGCTGGGCTGCTACCCGCTCTCTGGCGCGGTCGACTCGAACGCCACCACGCTCCCCGAGATCATCCAGGAGATGCTGCTCACGACGTTCTCGGAGCGGCAGGGCCGGCTCATCGACACCGACGAGGCGGGCAGCATGGAAAAGAAGAAGCGGGAGGGGTATTTCTGACCGTACTCCGGCCGTTGCAGCGGACCGCGACTCCGCCGGCGGCCGCTGAACGGCCCTGGCGGCCGCCAGGAAGCTCCTCCGCGAAGGTCCGGGCGAGACGGCACGGGCAACCCCGGCCCACCGGTGACACAGGATCCCCAACACGCATGTCCCATCAATCAGCCCTGATCGCCACGAACATCGACGAATACCTCGCGCAGCACGAGCGCAAGGAACTACTCCGCTTTATCACCTGCGGAAGCGTCGACGACGGGAAGAGCACGCTCATCGGGCGGCTGTTCTACGAGTCGAAGATGATCTACGAGGACCAGCTGGCCGCGATCAAGAAAGACACCTCCCGCTACGGCACCACCGGCGAGGAGGTGGATCTCGCGCTGTTCACCGACGGCCTGGAGGACGAGCGGCAGCAGGGGATCACGATCGACGTCGCCTACCGCTACTTCTCGACCGACAAGCGGAAGTTCATCATCGCCGACACCCCCGGCCACGAGCAGTACACGCGGAACATGGCCACCGGGGCCTCGACGGCCGACCTGGCCATCATCCTGATCGACGCCCGTCACGGCGTCCTACCGCAGACGAAGCGGCACTCGTTCATCGTCTCGCTGTTGGGCATCAGGCACATCGTCGTGGCCATCAACAAGATGGACATCGTCGGCTACGACGAGGCGGTGTTCGAGCGGATCAAGCGGGACTACGTCGATTTCGCCAGCCGACTCGAGCTGCCCGACGTCCACTTCATGCCGATCTCGGCCCTCAAGGGGGACAACGTCGTCACCCCGAGCGCGAACATGCCCTGGTACACGGGCTCGCCGCTGGTGCCGCTCCTGGAGACCGTCTACATCGGCTCCGACCGCAACATGGAGGACTTCCGGTTCCCGGTGCAGCTCGTGCTCCGGCCCAACCTGGACTTTCGGGGATTCGCCGGCACGGTGGCCAGCGGCATCATCCGCAAGGGGGACGAGATCATGTCGCTCCCCTCGCGAAAGAAGAGCCGCGTGAAGAGCATCGTGACCTTCGACGGCGAACTGGACGAGGCCTTCGCGCCGCTTTCCGTCACGCTGACGCTCGAGGACGAGATCGACTCCAGCCGCGGCGACATGCTGGTGCGGCCGGGCAACGTGCCCAAGGTGGATCAGCGGTTCGACGCCACGGTCGTGTGGATGGCGGAGGAGCCGCTCGTGCCGGGCAAGGAGTATCTCTTCAAGCAGACCACGAAGGTGGTGCCGGGGAAGGTCTCGGCCCTGCGGTACCGGGTGGACATCAACACGCTCCACCGCGAGCCGGCGCCGACGCTCGCCCTCAACGAGATCGGCCGCTGCGGGATCACGCTCAACACCCCGGTCGCCTTCGACGCCTACCGCCGCAACCGGGCGACGGGCGGCTTCATCATGATCGACCGGCTCACCAACGCCACGGTGGCCGCCGGGATGATCCTCGACCGTGAGCCGGAGGATGGGCGGTCGCCGACGCGGGCCGGCGGCCTCATCGATCATTGGGGGGACGAGC
>CAIXGY010000205.1 GCA_903919035.1 uncultured Planctomycetaceae bacterium
CACGATCGACGTCGCCTACCGCTACTTCTCGACCGACAAGCGGAAGTTCATCATCGCCGACACCCCCGGCCACGAGCAGTACACGCGGAACATGGCCACGGGGGCCTCGACGGCGGACCTGGCGATCATCCTCGTCGACGCCCGCCACGGCGTGCTCCCGCAGACGAAGCGGCACTCTTTTCTCGTGTCGCTGCTCGGCATCCGGCACATCGTGGTGGCCATCAACAAGATGGACATCGTGGGCTACGACCAGGCGGTGTTCGACCGGATCCGGGGCGACTATGCCGACTTCGCCTCGCGACTGGAACTGCCCGACGTGCACTTCATGCCGATCTCGGCGCTCAAGGGCGACAACGTGGTGGCCCCGAGCCCGAACATGCCCTGGTACACCGGCACGCCCCTCATGCCGCTCCTGGAGACGGTCTACATCGGTTCCGACCGCAACATGGAGGACTTCCGGTTCCCGGTGCAGCTCGTGCTGCGGCCGAACCTCGACTTCCGCGGGTTCGCGGGCACCGTGGCGTCCGGCATCATCCGCCGGGGTGACGAGGTGATGTCGCTGCCGTCGCGGAAGAAGAGCCGCGTGAAGAGCATCGTCACGTTCGACGGCGACTTGGAGGAGGCCTTCGCCCCGCAGTCGGTCACCCTCACGCTCGAGGACGAGATCGATTCGAGCCGCGGAGACATGCTCGTGCGGCCCGGCAACGTGCCGAAGGTGGATCACCGCTTCGACGCGACGATCGTGTGGATGGCCGAGGTGCCGCTCGTGCCGGGGAAGCAGTATCTCTTCAAGCAGACGACGAAGGTGGTGCCCGGGGCGGTGAGCACGCTGCGCTACCGCGTCGACGTCAACACGCTCCACCGCCAGCCGGCCCCCGCGCTCGGGCTCAACGAGATCGGCCGCTGCTCGATCACGCTCACCGCTCCGGTCGCATTCGACGCCTACCGCCGCAACCGGGCCACCGGCGGGTTCATCATGATCGACCGGCTCACGAACGCCACCGTGGCCGCCGGCATGATCCTCGACCGGGAGCCGGAGGACGGCCGCAAGGATCACTGGGACGACGAGGCCGCCGCCGAACACCTGCATGCGACCGCCAGCGCCGTGACGCCCGCGGAGCGGAGCGCCCGCTTTGGCCAACAGCCCGTGACCGTGCTGCTCACCGGTCTGACCGGCTCCGGCAAGACGACGCTCGCCCGGGCCGTCGAGCGGCGGCTCTTCGACCTCGGCCGCGCGGTGGCCGTGCTCGACGGCCAGGAGATGCGGCTGGGCATCAGCCGCGACCTCGGCTTCTCGGCCGACGAGCGGAGCGAGAACCTTCGGCGCTCGGTGGAGGTGGCCCGGCTCTTCAACGAGGCCGGCATCATCGTGCTGGCGGCGTTCCTCGCCCCCGACGAGGCCGTGCGGGAGAAGGCCCGGGAGCGGGTGGGCTCCGACCGCTTTCTGGTCGTGCACCTTGCCGCGCCGCTCGACGTCTGTCGGGCCCGCGACACCGACGGCCACTATGCCCTGGCCGATGCCGGGCAGATCGCGAATTTCCCGGGCGTGTCGGCGGCCTACGAACCGCCCCTGACGCCGGACCTCGTGCTGCCGACGCACGAATGGCCGGTGGCCCGCTGCGTCGAGGCGATCGTCACGCTGCTCGAGGGCCGCGGCGCGATCTGATACGGCCCCCACGCCTCGCCCCAAGGAAATCTGGAAGGATCGGGTCCGCCCATTCCCTCGAGACGGCGTAGACGGCAAGCGCAGGCAGGGATGCCGGAGCGCAGCCGTCTCCGAGCGAGCGAAGTCCAGGACGGACGCAGCGAGCGTCCGGCGAGAGGGTGTGGGCAGACCCGAGCCGGTTGGGCTCCAAAGGCCGGCTGCCGACGAGATGCCTGCCTCCGCGCGAGGATCACGTGGGGTCCGTATGACTGCCGGTCAGCCGCAGTGGCTGCAGCGGCCGCGGAGGGTGATCTCGGTGACCGTGCCGATGCCGCGCGGGGCGGGCTTGGTCGTCCGCGGCCCGGCAGCCTTCCCCCCGCCAGCCCGCGTCGGCTTGGGCAGCACCACCCGCACGCCGTCGAGGCAGAGGACGTCACCGCAGCCGTCGCAGAGGAAATGCGGGTGGGCCACGTCGTGGCCATGGGCGTCGGTGCGGGCGAGTTCGAACCGTGCCGCCTGGTCGCCCACGTCCACGCGGCTCACGAGCCGGCGGTCGTGGAGATCGTGCAGGTTCCGGTAGATCGTGGCCCGGTCGAAGCCCCTGGCGGCAAGGGCCTCGTGGATCTCGGCGTGGGTGCTGGGCCCGCGGGATGCCGCGAGGTGCCGGAGCACGGCCAGCCGTGCAGGCGTGCACTTGAGCCCCGCACCGCGAACCGCAGCCCGCAGATCGTCGAGCCGTGCCGCCTCGGCAGCCGCGGAAGGCTTCGCCATGGTGTCGAACTACTCCCGCCAGTTCGCATGTGCCGGGGCGTCTTGCCGTCGTCGTCGGGCCCCTGCGATCGTTGCAGCCCCGCACACAGTCAAAAGCCAAGCAGTTGGCTCGGGAACGGCCATGGTTTCCTCGACCCACAGTTCTGCTGCACCATGCGCAGCCTCGAAGGCGGCGAAGTCCGCAAATTGCGGCGCGAGATTGTCAGGGTCGAGTGCACCGAACACGAAATACAGCGGGTCAGACGGGTTGTAGCCGGCCATGGCCAGTTGGATCGAGAAGAGATAGAAGCCCTGTGCCGGAGCTGCTCCATCGGTGCCGATGGATGTGAACAGGTGGGTGTGCACCCCGCCCGTTGCGGTACTGTTCTGAATCGTGTTGCCGCTGACCACGCCGCTCGAGGTTCCGGTGATCAAAGCTGTCCATCCGCCCGCCCCCTGCTTTTCGAGCCCCAGCACGACGTTCCCGCCGATGGGCGCGAACTGCACCGCTCCGACGCCGTCCCAATAAAAGAGATTGCGGGTGGCGGCCCCGATCGCGATCGGTTGAAACGTGAACGTAAGAGCCGCGCTGCCGGAGAGCGCCTTGTACACCGCAGCAGGTGACATGAGGCTGGGATTATCGAGAAACGACTGGCTGCCGGCGCGGAAACCGGGTTCCCCGGGCGCCGCGCTCTCGTACGGTGCCGCGGTTCCCGAGCCCACGACCTCCCCGCCGAAGACGCGCATCTGCTCGGCCGGCACCGTCGCCGTCAACGCGTCATCGTCATACCCGCCGATCACGAGCTTCGTGCCGGTGCCGGAACTGGTGACGAAAACGTCGTAGTGAACGGCCTCGGCCTGCGCCCAGGAGGCCGAGCCCAGCAGCGTGCTGGCCGCGATGCACCAAGCCCTCACTGGCGTCATCGAGAACCTCCGCGCGCATGTGATCCGGACGAACATCGCCATCGCATCCATCTCCCTTAGCGAGGTCTGCAGAAGTTGTCGGTCGGTTTCTGAGTGGCTGCCCACAGGCCGAACGTCGCATCCGGCACCCATTCCACCCTCCAGTCGGCGTAGACCAGA
>CAIXGY010000206.1 GCA_903919035.1 uncultured Planctomycetaceae bacterium
CATGTCGTGCACTCCGCTCCGCCCGAGCTTCTGCAGCAGACTGGCTGCGATCGCAGAGCGATAGCCGCCCTCGCAATGCACGACCACGGGCCTGTCGGCCGGCAACTCGTGGACCCGCTCGCCCAGATGCGGCAGCGGTACGAGGCGGCTGCCCGGGATCGAGCCACCGGCCCGCTCGGCCTCACTCCGCACGTCGACGATGGCGGGGGCCGGCCCGAACTCCGGCCGCGTGCCGGCGAGCCATTCGGCCAACGCCGGCGCGGTGATCCGCGGCGTCCGTTCGACGAGGTCGTCGCGGCTGGAGAGTGCATTCATGCCACCGGCGAGATAGCCGGCCACGTTGTCAAAACCGATGCGTCCCAGCCGCATCACCGCTTCCTCCTCGCCGCCATCCTCTGCGATCACCACGATCGGCCTGTCGTGCGTCAGCAGCGAGCCAGCCCAGGTGGCGTACTTCCCGTTCAAGGCGACGTTGAGCGATCGACGCAGGTGCCCGCCCTCGAAGTCGATGCCATCGCGCACGTCGAGCAGTTGGCCGCCCCCCTGCTCGAGCGTCAGCGCTTCGTCGAGCGTCAGCGGCCTAAGCGTGTTCCTCATCGCCTCATCGAGGGTGGCCCGCTCCTGGCGGTTGAGGATGGCGTCGTGGACGAAGTACTCGGGGGCCTCCGGCTGATCGGCCGTGACGATCTTCTTGAACTCCTCCCGGCTCATCGGCTGCAGGGCATAGTTGAACTTCTTCTGCTCGCCGATCGTCGACACCGTCTCCTTGGAAAGGCTCTTGCCACACATGCTGCCGGCACCATGGGCGGGGTAGACGAGCGTGGCGTCGGGCAGCTTCATGAGCTTGGTCGTGATGCTGTCATAGAGCATGTCGGCAAGCTCGTCGGCCGTCACGCCGATGCTTGCCAGCAGGTCCGGGCGGCCCACGTCGCCGATGAAGAGGGTGTCACCGGTGAGCACCGCCTGTGGCTCGGCGCGGCTCCGCCCCAGGTCATAGACCAGGATGGAGATGCCCTCGGGAGTGTGACCGGGAGTCTCCATCGCCTGCATCCCCGTGTCGCCGAACTCGACGGCGTCGCCGTCCTGCATCCGCACGCAGGAAAACTCCGCCTCGGCCCGCCGGCCAAGGTGGATCGTGGCCCCGGTCCGATCGCGGAGTTCGATGTGGCCGGCGATGAAGTCGGCGTGGAAGTGCGTCAGGAAGACATGCTTGATCGTGCAGCCGACGGACTGCGCATCGGCCAGGTAGTGGTCGATGTCGCGCTGGGGATCGACCACCGCGGCTGTCTTGGACTTCTCGTCGGTGATCAGGTACGACGCGTGTGACAGGCAGGAGAGGTAGTACTGCTGGATCTTCATGAAAGGGGCCCCGGCGGGCATGGAACGGGCGGTCCGTCTCCCACGACTCCGGGGAAGCCGGCCTCGGCCATCAGGGTACCCGGACTTGAGGGGCCGCACGTCGTATCCCAGAGGCTCCAGGATCGACGCCGCCAGGCAGCAGCCGGAGACGATCTCATCTCTGGGGAGAATCCTCGCCAGTTCCTGGGAGTCGACGCCCCGGGCGAGCGTGCTGAGTGGCAGGAGGCAGGCGTTCGCGACGTCGCCGTCGCGCCACCCGTCTGGAAGGGGTGGAATCGTGCTCCGCGTGGGTTTTCCCCGACGACCGGGCATCGAAGCGGGCGTTGGCGTCTGCCGGGTCATTCATCCATCTGGAATCGCGGGCGGCCTCCGAGGACCACCGGCTTTTACCAGGCGAGCGACAGGCTACAGTGACGTTCCGAACCCGGAAGCTCGGTCCGGCCCCTGGCGTGCAAGGACGCGCGATGCGAGATTCGATCGCAGATGCCGGATGGCGCTTCGACAACTCCTATGCGCGGCTTCCGGAGCCGTTGCACGCCGAGTCGCAGCCGGTGGCGGTGCGGTCGCCGGCTGTCGTGGTCGTGAACGATCGACTGGCCGATGATCTCGGCCTCGATCCGGCGATCCTTTGGAGGGCCGGCGCGGGCGTATTCGCCGGCAACGAGATTCCACCCGGGGCGAAACCGATCGCGCAGGCCTATGCCGGGCACCAGTTCGGTCATTTCACGAATCTCGGCGACGGCCGGGCCATCCTGCTCGGCGAGCAGATCGGACCGAACGGCCGGCGCCACGACATTCAACTCAAGGGCGCGGGCCGCACCCGCTATTCGCGGGGCGGCGACGGCCGGGCAGCGCTCGGGCCGATGCTCCGCGAATACATCGTGAGCGAAGGCATGCACGCCCTCGGCATCCCGACCACCCGCAGCCTCGCCGTGGCGACAACCGGGGAACTCGTGCTCCGGGACGCCCCGCTGGCCGGTGCCGTGCTCACGCGTGTCGCTGCCAGCCACATCCGGGTGGGCACGTTTGAATTTGCGGCGGCCGTCGAGCATGACCGGCTGCTCCCCGCACTGCTCGGCCATGCGATCGCCCGACACGATCCGTCGGCGGCGGAGGCGGCCGATCCCGCAGTGGCATTTTTCGAGGGAGTCGTCGATCGGCAGGCGGCGCTCGTGGCCCGGTGGATGCTGGTGGGGTTCGTCCACGGCGTCATGAACACCGACAACATGGCCGTGTCGGGAGAGACGATCGACTACGGGCCGTGCGCGTTTCTCGACGCCTACGATCCCACGACCGTGTTCAGCTCGATCGACCAGCAGGGGCGGTATGCCTTTGCGAACCAGCCCGCCATCGCCCACTGGAACCTCGCTCGGCTCGCCGAGAGCCTGCTGCCGGTCAGTCGTGGCGGCCACGAAGAATCGCTGGCGGCGGCTCGCAGCGTGCTCGCCACGTTTCCCGAGCGGTTCGACCGGCATTATCTGGCCGGTGCGCGGGCCAAGCTGGGCCTGTGTACCGAGGAGGACGGGGATCGTGACCTGTTCGCCACGCTGCTCCGCTGGATGCACGAGACACGGGCCGACTTCACGGCCACGTTCGCCGGATTGGCGGCGGTCGCCGAGTCGCCGGCGGCGTGCGGTCATACGGCCGCAAGCCCGGGGTCGCGGGAGTGGCACTCCGCCTGGCTCGCGCGGCTCGGGCGGCAGCCCGGCTCGCCTGTCGAGGCGGCCGCGCGGATGCGGCGGGTGAATCCGGTGGTCATCCCGCGGAATCAGCGGGTGGAAGAGGCGCTCTCGGCCGCCGAGGAGGGCGACTTCACGTCGCTCCACCGTCTCCTGGCCGTGCTCCGCGACCCATTCATGGAGACGAACGACAACGAACGGTATCGCGGCGGCCCGCCCGCAGGCTGCGGCGCGTATCGCACGTTCTGCGGCACCTGACTGCGGACGCGACGTGCTACACCATGCCATGATACGGGTTCGACTCGTGACTCCCAGGTGCCATCGCCGGCGGGCACTTCCCCTGACGTGAACGTCTTATGACAGTCCCGGAGCCCGACCTGCTGCGGCAGCAGCACCACGACACGAAACCGCCGCTCGCCTCCGTCGTGGACCGTGGACGGGTCGTGCTATGGCCTGATCATGCACCGTGACAGTCGGTTCCGCGCGATCGGTGCCGCCAACGTGATGGTGTTCGAGTTCACACGAATGATGCTCGCGCGTCCCGGCGTGGGCCAGGTGACGCTCGGTCGCGGGTGGTTTCCGGCGGCGCCGACGATCGATCGCTTCAAGCGACATGCCGGCTACGTCGAGGAGGCCCTGCATCTGGCAGTCGCGCTCCACCCCCGATGAGAGCGGCTGCTCCAGTGGCCGCTGACCCACGCGATGATGCGCGCGACCGACGCGCTGACCGCCGGCCGGACCACCCTCGGCGCGGATCGATCCACGGGGAGCCCCAGGGATCGGCGAGATCGACCGCGACGGCGCCCCGTCGCGGCCACGATGGCGTTGACCGATGACGTGCCCCCGACCACACGACCCATCGGAAACTCGATCCGCCGGCCCCCGAGGTGCGACTGCGGAATACTCCAGTCCATCCATGACCACCACCGACGCAGCCGCAGCCCGGCCAGCGGTGCCTGCAGCGCCCACCTTGATAGCGCGGGCCGGCTTCGATGCGATCCGAGGCCGGGAGCATCGATCACCGACACAACGTCGAATCCGACTCCACGGCGTGGACTGTCGCATGGCTTCAGTCGCCAGGCTCGGCATCCTGCCAGGCCGCGAGAAATGGGAGCACCCGCTGCGGGTCGGCGATCTGCGTCGGCGAATCCGCCGCGTTGTCCGCCGCCTCGCGGGCGAGCGACCGCCGCACCGGGTCTTGCTGCATGCGGCCGTGTCGATCGCGGCGGCTGCCGTGTCGGTGGGCGACGCCGCGGGCCTCGGCCCGCGCGTCCGGGGCGTTGCGGACGGCCGCCAGCCGCCGCTTCGCCTCGCGCACGGCGGTGGCGTGATCGACGATGGGGGCCGGGTAGTCACGACCGATCACGCAGCCCGCCGCCCGCTGCACGTCCACGGGCATCGTCCACGGCATGTGGACGTGGGCCGGCGGCACGCCGACGAGTTCCGGCAGCCAGCGGCGGATGAAGATGCCCCGCGGATCCTGCTCGAGCGCCTGCTTCGAAGGATTGTAGATCCGGAGCGTGTTGATGCCGGTCGTGCCGCTTTGCATCTGCAGCTGCGACCAGTGAATCCCCGGCTCGAAGTCGAGGAAGTGTCGGGCGAGAAACAGCCCGGTCGGCCGCCAGTGGAGCCAGAGCGAATAGCTCGCGAACGACACGAGCATGGCCCGCATCCGAAACGTGAGCCAGCCGGTGGCGACGAGGCTCCGGATGCAGGCATCCACGAGCGGGTAGCCCGTACGGCCCGCCTGCCAGGCGGTGAGCCGTTCGGCCGAGACTTCGTGCTCCCGCAAACCGTCGGCCGCCCGCAGCATGTTGTGAAACTCGATGCCCGGCTCGTCCTCGAGCTTCTGCATGAAGTGGCAGTGCCAGTGCAGCCGCGATTGCACGGCCTTCAGGCTCCGCTGCCAGCCCTTGAGCTCCGCTCGCTCGCGGGGATGCGCGGCCGTCGCGAGGGCGGCGACGACCTCGCGCCGCCGGGCCTCGCTCGCCTGCCAGACCGTCCGCATCGAGATCGCGCCGAAGGCGAGATGGGCGCTCAGCCGCGAGCAGCTCGTCGGCGCCGACAGCGGGCTCGAAATACCGCCGGAGTAGTGGCGGCCGCGGCGCTCCAGAAAATCGGCGAGCACGGTCGCTGCCGCACCCTCGCCGCCCCGCTGCCGGTCCTTCGTGTCGGCGGGCTGGCCGAGATCCCGGCAGGCGAGAAGCCCCGCGGTCTCGAGCCGCAGGATCGACGACCGGTCTCCCGTGCCGGCGGGCCGCGGCGGAACCGCCCGCACCGCCTCCATCCGCGTCTCCCAGAGCCGGTTCCAGCCGTTCCGAGACTGGAGCCGTCGCACCACGCCCGTCTGCGGCACCTCGAGAAACTCGACGCCCGCCTCTCGTGCCCAGCGGCGCACGCGCCGGTCACGGGCGTACGTCACGCCGGTGCCGGTTTCCTCGTGGGCCACGAGCAGCCGCAGGCCCGTGTCGCGGCGCACCTGTTCGAACATCGCCACCGCCTCGCCCCGGCGGGTGACGAGCCGGACGCCGAGCTTGCGGAGAGCAGCCTCGGCGTCCACGAGGCATTCGCGGTGAAACTCCGTGTGGCTCGGATCCCATTCAGGCTGCGAGAGCACCTCGGGCTCGTACAGAAACAGGGCGAATACGGCGCCGCCGCGGGCCCGTGCGCAGGCCTCGACAAGCGCAGGGTGGTCGACCACGCGCAGATCACGCTTGAGCCACACGCAGACCGGCGGCACTGGATCGCTCATCGGGTCATCGCTCACCACGCGGCCCAACCGTTCCGCCGCCAGTGTAGGCCTCTCGCCCCGAACGTCCGCGACTCGGCTGGAACGGATTTCCCGTCCTCTCGGGCCGAAACCTATAGTTCCCGCATCTGGAACCCGCGACGAGGGTCGCCGGTGGCGATCGTCCCGGATGGATTGACCACGTTCAGAGGCCGTGCATGCTCGAGTCGATCCGCCGCCAACTGGCCGCCGTCGTCCTGGGTGTCGTGGTGATCGCCGTCACGACAGGTGGGGTCCGCGCGGCCGACACGTGGACCTGGCTCGACGCCGCTGCGGCGGCACCGATCGACCATGCGGTGACGGTGCGCGGCTCGTTCGATGACGGCCACCGGAAGATGCGGCTCACAGGCCCGGTCGCCGTCATGACCTCCGACGAGGTCGGCGGGCCGTGCTTCACCGTGTACGCCGCAATCTCCGCGGAGGATGAACGGCCGCAGACCGCCGATGTCGGCGGCGGCGAGCCGCTGCGACTCGGGCCGCCGGCGTTCCTGATCCTCCCTGCCCGACGGGTACGAGACGGTGCGCAGGCGACGGAACCTCCGCGCGGCGTCTACGAGGTCCGCCCGCTGCTGGACCCGCGGGCAGTGCTCGACGACGGGCCGGACACGATGGGTCCGGCCGAGTATCTCGGCCTGCCGGTCGACTATCGACATCACTTCGAGCACGTGCCGGTCGAGGCCGCGGATCGCGGACTCGTGGTCTTCGCCGCCCATGAACTGCCGCTCGCAGACTGTGAAACAAGTCTGCCGGAGCAGGATGCGACGATCGCCGACCGTGAAAACCCTTGGCGTTTCCGCAGGTCGGCCGAGTGGAACAAGGTCATGGATGACTTTTCCCACGGACAGCCAGACCCCGTGCCGGCGACCGTGGCCGACGATTTCGGCATCGCCAGGCTGACATGGCGGGGCACCGGCCGCGCGGCCGTCTGGCTGCGGGTGCGGACCGTGCAGGGCGGGGATCAGCCTCGAGTCCGGCCGTGATGGCGCAACAAAAACGCCGGCCTCACGGCCGGCGTCCGGGACACGTTCCCGCGGTGCCACGTCAGGGCAGGATCACCGCGTCGATGACGTGGATCACGCCATTTTTCGACGTGATGTCGGTCTTCACGACCTTGGCGCCGTCGATCATGACCGTGCCGTCCTTGACCGCGATCTTCGCGGCTTTGCCGTTCACGGTCTTGGCCTCGCTCAAGCCGACGACATCCTTCGCCTTCACGGTGCCCGGCACGACGTGATAGGTGAGGATCGCCACGAGCTTGTCCTTGTTCTCCGGCTTGAGCAGATCCTCGACCGTGCCCGGCGGCAACTTCGCAAACGCCTCGTTCGTCGGCGCGAAGACGGTGAACGGGCCGGGGCCCGAGAGCGCCTCGGCAAGCCCGGCAGCCTTCACGGCGGCCACGAGCGTGCTGAACGACGCGTCGGCCGCGGCATTCTCGACGACCGACTTGTCACAGGTGCCGCAGCCGGCGACGCCGATGCGGGCGAGCCCCGCCACGACCGCAAAGGCCGCGAAGGCCATACCGAACGTCCGAAATCTCATTGCGTGGAACCTTTCATGAGGTCGCCATGTGGCGACGGAACTCCCGCCAGCCCCGGGCAACATGCCCGTGACACTGCATATCCTACGCCACAAGTCCAATCGGACCACGTCGGACGCCTGGGGCTTGGTGAATGTCCCGTCCGAGACAACCGCGGCTGCGAGCCGGTTCCAAGCGGCTCTCGTGGAAGGAGACGGCGAATGCATTCAGCACGACCTGGGACAACGTGTGTCGCTCCGTAAAGCACGCAGTCGAATGGGGTCTCGCCCATCGGGATCTCTCGGGCATCGAGGCCATCGGCGTCACGGCCAGGAACCAACCCTGGGCCGATCGGGGACGGGAGCGAATTTCAGCACATTCGCACGACAGGTCGCGGTCAAGCGTAGGCCAAGCTCATGGCGCGGGAGGGGGCGGCCGCCTCTCCGCGGATCGACCCTGCGGCCCGCGGGGGCTGGAGTCGCGGCTGACTGGCGCCGGGGCCTGGCGCACGGGCGGCGGCACGAAGTGGTGGAGGATCGCCGCGGCGACCTCGGACGGCGTGGAGCCCGCCTCGAGAGACGCCCGCTGCGCTAGCACCGGGAGTGTGCTCGCCGGCCCCATGCGGCATCGCCCTCCCAGCCGGTCTCGACAGGTCTTCGCCGCTGATTCAACGGGCGCGGCGGAGCTGCTCGAGTTCCCGCTTGAGCGGCGCCCAATACCGGCGATCAGCGTCGCGTTCGGCTTCCTCCTCGGCTCGCAGCGCCGCCACGAGCTCTGGTTCGCTCCCGGCAGCCGCATGCTCGAGCAAGGGCCTTGCCGTGTCTCGAGCGTGGTCCGCCGGTTCCACAGTGTCTCGAAATCAGGCAGCCCACGGAGCTTTGCCATCACGTCGAGACGGATGCCCGCCGCGTCGGGTATCTGGCACCGGAAATGGACGACGTGGCCAGCCAGCAGGAAGCGGCCCTCGAAGGGAGGAACGGCAATCACGCCCGCCTGGAGATCATCGACCGCCGCCTGTAACCTGGCGAGATTGGCGGCATCCGCCACCACGAGGATGTCGGTGTCGCGGCTAAACTCCGCCCCGCCTTACAAGATGCACGCTTGGCCGCCCATCAGCAGCGAGCGCACGCCATTCCGCCGGATCGTAGAAAGGACTTTGAGGATCGGGCTCGGGGTCAAGCGAACCTCCCAGTTCGAGGTACGTCTGCCACAGTTTCGACGACTCCTCCAGCCGTTGAGCAGGCGTGAGCACGTACCACTCCGCCAATTCGTCGCCAACGAGCGGTCGCAGTTCGATCATGCAAGAACTCCTCGAAAGATTGTAACTGCGATCGGGCGTCAGCGGGATTGACCTGCCCCTCTTCAACAAGGCCCATTGGGGAGCGAAAATCCTGAGTGTTTGACGCTGCCCACGTCTTGATATCAGCCGGACTGTTAGCGGTGCCGGGCCGGTAGATGGGCATGCCGATCCACCGGGCGGCGTAGGCGATTGCGGCAAGGATGTCGTCCCGCCGCCACGCAGGCATCGCCTCCGCTACCACGGCGTCTTCGCTCCGAATCATCCCCTGCCCCGGCGTCACGGCGCTGGCCATCGCCAATGCGACCGCTCGGGCCGGCGCCGCATCGTCTCCCCCTCGCAGAAGACTTCTCGCTCGCGTGCCCTGCCTGCGGCGGCGACATCCGGCTCATCGCGTTCATCACTGACCCGGCCCCGATCCGGAAGATCCTCACGTATCTCGGCCAGCCCCTCGAACCGCCACCGCTCGCGCCGGCCCGGGGTCCACCGACCAGTTGGACCGAGCTCGTGCAGGTGCATGACGACTGCGACGCGATCCAAGCGTCGCCTGACGACCTGCCGGCAATCGACATCCGCGGCCTCTGATGCATCCGGCCCACGGTCGGACTCGAGGCTGGACTGCGCGCGGACTGAAAATCACCTCGCAATCCACCTCCATCAGCGCCCGGCGCAGCGCCGTCAGGCTCCACCATCGGGTCCGTGGCGGCAAAACTCCCGATCACCGGCCAACCGTCTGGTTCCGCATGCAGCGGCTCCTCGACGCCGATGCGGCCGCCGACATGCTCGCTCGAGAAAACAGTGGTTTCTCGGTGGACGCGAGCGTGACTGGGGAGAGCTCCTGCAGGTCCACTTTCGACCGGGAAATCTATCCGGGACGGATAGACGAGCTGCGCGACATCGACATCCACAGCCTCTGACGGCATTCCATGCCACGGTGCGGACGGCCCGCAAGAAGAGCGGTTTCAAGGCGGGCTCGAGCCGACGGGAAAAATCCGGCCTTGAGCGTGGATAGGAAGCTCTTCGGCACCTCCACGATCGGGTCGCATCCAGCCCGATCAGCTCCGGCGGTTGCGCCTCATGATCCGCCTCGCTCGGCCGTCGCTTGCGGAAGTGCCGTTGGCCGACCTATCCTTCACGCCGGGGAAACTGCTGGCTGATCGCGAGCGGTTCGAGACCTGGTCGCAAATCGCGCTCGATGCGATCGCGGCGGGCGCGGCGTCATAGTGATCGAGGACGGCCGGCTCCAGCCAGAGGCCTCCGCGAGCCCCCGGCAGAGGAATGCGAGTGATGCAGCCGCAGTTGATGCAACGACTTGTCACGGGATGCCAGTGGGCGCATGGTCGGCTTTGGAATTATCTGGCGGGGAATTACTCCCGAGCCGAAATCCCGGTCGTGTTTCCCGAAAAGCCGGATCGGAAGGACTTCCTCAACGAATTGATTTCCCGCAACGGCTACCGCACCTACCTCGAGATCGGCTGCTGGAATGACGACTGCTTTTCAAAGATCGCAGCGCCGCACAAGGTTGGCGTGGATCCCCGAAGTGGAGGCACGCTGCGGCTGACCAGCGATGACTTTTTCGCGCGGAACGCCGAGCGATTCGACCTGATTTTCATCGACGGGCTGCACCTCTACGAGCAGGTCCAGAAGGACATCCTGCACTCCCTGGATGTGCTCGAGGACGGCGGCACGATCGTGCTCCACGACTGTGTTCCCACCCGATGCATCGAGCAATACGACACGCAGGTGACGCGGATCTGGAACGGCGACGTCTGGAAGGCGATGGTGGAGGCCCGCACATGGGAGGGGGTCGACGCCGTCACCTGCCTCATCGATTTCGGCCTCGGCGTCTTGAGAAAGCGGGCCAATGGCGATCCGTTGCACCTGCCGAACGGGAACTTCAAGTCGCTGCGGTTCGACTTCCTGGCGGCCGATTACCGACGGTTGTTGCGGGCCGTCGGTTTCGACACGGCGCTGGCCTTCGCGACGAACGGGAGCCGGGACGGAACAAGGCGGCCGCAGTGAGGCGGTTCGAACGTGCTACCGACGGAACCAGGACCGCAGGCCGGTCAAGATTCCGGGGCCGACGCCATGATATTCGGGAATGCTGGGAGTGCCCGACCGCACCACGAAGGGCTTTTCCCGGGGGCGCTTCTCGATCACCAGGATGCTGTCGTAGTAGTGCAAGGAATCGACCGATCGGGTGAATTGAGTGACCGGCAGTCGGGCGGGCTGCCGCGAATGCCAGGCATGCAGCCAGTCGATGCACTGCTTGCTGTATTCGACGAAGGTGCCCCGGCGGCGAAAACCGCCGCCCCATTCCCGCCAATACGACGTGTGCAGGTCCTCGCAGAGATAGATTCCGTGCGGGGAAATGTGCGGAAATAGTTCCTCGAAGGTGGCGATCTGCTGGCGCATGGTGTGCCCGCCGTCGTCGATCAAGATGTCGATGCGCGGAATCTCGTTCGCCAGTGACTGCAGAAACCCGCGATCCTCCTGGTTTCCGGAGAAGATCCGGACCCGAGGCTCTTCCAGTCGCCGGCACTCGGGGTTGATGTCGACGCCGAACAGCATGGCCTGTGGCCCGAAATACTCCTGCCACATCTGCAGCGATCCACCCTGGAACACGCCGAATTCAAGCACGTGCACGTCGGTCCCACGAAAACGCGCGAGATGGCGGTCATAGATGTCGAAGTAGTGCTGCCACTTGAAGAGCAAGCGGCGTTCGTTTTCCAGGGCGTATTGTTCCAGATCATTCATGAGAAGCATGCTCGGGAGTCATGGACGATCTGGAGGCGTGGCCGATTGACAGGCATATGGCGACTGTGGGACGACGGCCGATTGCCGTTCGCCCGCGACGAGCCTGTGCAGACGCGGGCTCGGGGCATGACGGATGGCCCGCGGCATCGTCGTCGACAGGCTTAGGCGGTGGGCGATTCCTTCCGCCAAAACGCGCCGGACCAATCGATTTCGATCAGAGGGGACGTGAGTTCGTGTTTCGCTCGGTAGTCCGTCACGGCCTGCCGACAACCTTTCAACGCATAGTCGTCGACGATGCAGAATCCCCCCGGTGAGAGTTTGGGGTACAGATTCTCCAAGGCCACCATGGTCGATCCGTACATGTCTCCATCCAGCCGAATCACAGCCAGTTGTGTCATGGGCGCTGTGGGCAAGGTGTCTTCGAACCAGCCCTCGAGGAATACCACCTGATCGTCCAGCAATCCATAGTTCCGGAAGTTCTCCGCGACGGATTCCTGCGAAATCGACAAGAAACGATGGGCATGGGACGTATCTCCCGCGTCGGCAGGGAACATCTCGGGGGCAGGTGGTGGCAAGCCTGCGAAGGAGTCGGCAACATAGACCTTGCGTTCGGTTATCCCGTGCGCTGCCAAAATGGCCCGCATGAAAATGCAGGCTCCTCCGCGCCACGCTCCGGTTTCGATCACGTCGCCGGCAATCTGCTCGCGGAGAACTGTCTCGATGCAAAACTGCAGGTTGTCCAGCCTCTTCAAGCCGATCATCGTATGGGCGTAGCCAGGCCAGATTTTTCCTTCTGCCTTCTCGACCGGATCGACGTGCCGTTCCTTCGCCAAGACGAGCCGACGTGTTGCCAGCAGTCGCGAGATGGCCGACACCGCAATTCTCTGGAGCAGGCCGGAGGAGTCCCGGAAGGTCTCTATTGGAGTCGGCGGTTCAGGCCACAGGGAAAACGACAGCGTTTTCTTGAGAAGATCCAGATAGAGATCGATCGGCTGCGGTTGGGTCGCCATAAATGCTTGGCACTCGGGAAAGAAGGCAACACGGTTGCAGGGCGATGTTCGCGTTACTGTAGCATGCAGGCCGATCGATCGGGCCAGCGGATGCAGCGCAGCGATCGACGGCCGGCGATCAGCGTTCACCCGAAGTTGTAAGACGTGAGCGGGAGAGGTGGCGTTGAGTTTCGAGCAGGCAGCCCATGGTGTCGGAGCGCGTGCTACGCCGTCCGCGACGGACGGCCCCTGTATCGTCGCCGTCACGGTCGTCATCCCGGCCTATGACGGTGGGGATGAACTGCTTGCCTGCCTGGAATCGGTCGGGGCATCGACCTACCACCCGGTCCGGATCGTCGTCGTCGACAATGCGTCGATCGATGGGTCGATCGACGCCGTGGCGCGGCGGTTCGATGCCGTCGAACTCCTTCGCAATCCGACGAATCTTGGTTTCGCTGCGGCCTGCAACTGCGGAACCCGGCTGGCTATGGATCGCCACGATGAGTACGTGCTCCTGCTCAATCAGGATGCGCGGGTCGAGCCCGATGCGGTCACGCGGTTGGTCGATCTCGCGCGACGGCAGTCCCGTGCGGCGGTGATCGGGGCCAAAACCCTGTCGACCCGCCGGTCGGCCGACGGAACACATACGCTCTTGTACAACGGTGCCTGGCGGCGTGTGCTGCCTCTGTGGCAGAAGATTCCCGGTATCGGCCGGCCTGATCGAGGAAGCGAGTCCGATCCCCGGGAGGTGGATTACGTGTGGGGGCATGGAATGCTGCTCCGCACCGCGGCACTCCGGGAGGTGGGGCTCTTCGACGAGACGTTCTTCATGTACTACGAAGACCTCGATCTGTGCATGCGGATCCAGCAGGCAGGATGGCAGGCGTGGTGCGAGCCGCGGGCGATCGTCTGGCACGGCGTGGACGACGGGCCCCGGGCGAAGCACTCGCAGCCGTGGCGGTGGCGGATGAAGGTCGAGAGTGCCCGCCACTTTCACCACAAACGCTATCGTCCGGCGCGTGCCGAATTTCTTTGG
>CAIXGY010000207.1 GCA_903919035.1 uncultured Planctomycetaceae bacterium
CGTCCATGTCTTCTGGCGCGACGTGCTCCGGCACGGCGGGCTCTACGAGGGCCGGATCGGCCACACCGTGATGTCGCGGATCGAGAGCCTCCAGGCGAAGCACCCCGCCGACCGCGCCCGCGCCGAGGCCGTGCTGCTCCGCTCTGCGACGGCGCAGCCCAGGGGCGGTGAGCCCGCCTCCGTCCGTGGTGACCTCTCGGGGTCGAGGTGAACGCATGCCTCCGGTTCCGCACGTCAGCGTGGTGGTGCCGTCCTTCAACCATGTGCGGTTCCTGCGGCCATGCCTCGAATCGCTCGCGCGTTACCCGGCGGATCTGTGCGAGATCCTGGTCATGGATGGGGGCTCGTCGGACGGGTCGGTGGACCTCATTCGGACCTACGAGCAGCGACTCGCGCACTGGCAGAGCCGGCCTGACGGCGGGCAGGCCGCCGCCTTGCGTGAAGGGTTTCGACTGGCCCGGGGGTCCATTTTCAGTTGGCTCAACAGCGACGATCGACTCATCGAGGGAGCCCTGCACACGGTCGTCGACTATTTTGCCGAACATCGGCAGGTGCAGTGGGCCTACGGCGACCATCAGTTCATCGACGCCGAAGGCAGACGGCTTTCGTCGCGCTACGTCGCTCCGGTCGACTATCGGGAACTGTACTGGGGCGAACGCTACCTCCCGCAGGAAGCCGTGTTCTTCCGCCGGGACATGTATTTCACCGCCGGGGAGATCGACCCCGATCTGGTTCTGACGATGGACTTCGACCTCTGGCTGCGGATGGCGAGGCTCGCCACGCCGGGCAAGATCCACGCGACGCTCGGTGAATTCCGCAGGCATCCGGGGCAGAAGACCACCGACATCGACGCCTATCACGCCGCCGCCCGTCGCACGCGGTCGACGCACCCGTCACCCGCGCCGCCCTCCGCCCTCGAGCGCGTGGCGTGGGGCGTGAAGCATGCGGCCTATCGCTACACGCGGACGACCGCCGAGCGCGGGATCCTGGCCGTGCTGACCGAGGCGAACGCACGTCGTCGCGGGGGGAGAACATGACCACCGTGCCAGGCCGGCGTGCCCCGGCATCGATTGCGACGCACCACGCGGCCACATCCGGCCGAATCACGTATTCTCCGCAGGAGTTGTTCCGATGACCGAAGCGACCACCGCCATCGACGCGCTGCGAAGCCGGTTCCCCTGGCCTGCCCGGCGGCCCGACGTGCCCGCCGTGCCGTGGGTGATGGACTACGGCGGCAGAGACCTGATCAAGCACCTGATCGCCACCCGGAAGCCGCGCGTGATCCTCGAAATCGGCGCGTTCGTGGGAGGCTCGGTGCGGCAATGGCTCGAGGTGTCGCCCGACGTGACCGTCGTGGCGATCGATCCCTGGCCGCAGAAGAAGGGGCCCGACCCCTTCTGTGACGCCCATCCCATCGGCCGATTGCATTCCCGACAACTCCGCGAGCCCGACGGCCTGTACCACGCATTCCTGGCGACGATGTGGGAGCATCGGGACCGGGTGATTCCCGTGCGGGGCAAAGGGTGCGACATGCTGCCGGTGCTGCACGCGCTCGGCCTGCGTCCTGACCTGATCTTCATCGACGCCGACAAACGCGGCGCCGAAATAGCGATCTGTGACGACCTGTTTCCGGAGGCGATCATCTGCGGCGACGATTGGCTCTGGTGCGACGGGCGTTGCTACCCCTCACAGAAGCCCGTGGGTGATTCGGCCCGCCGCCGCCACCGTGTGATCAAGTGCGTGAGCAACACGTGGCTGATCGACGATCGCCCGTGGACCGCGGCGGAACGCCTGATCTGGCTCCGCGGTCTGCCGCAGTCCCTGGTGCGACGCCTGACGGCCTGGATGCGGGCCCGCCGCGGCTGCAACAGTGCTGGCAACCCGATGCATCCCGCGAACAGCGGGGCCGACGGAAACCATCGGGTGGCCAGGGCGTGAGCCGCCACGCACGATGCGCATGCACCACCACTCCCCAGCGATGAACGAACTCCTGCTGTTTCTCAAACGGTCCCAAGGTCGTCGGATCGTCCTGTTCGGGACCGGGCCGACGGCCGCCCACCACCTTTCGCTCCTGCCGTTCCCCACGCCCGCGTACGCGGTGGACAACGACCCGGCCCGGTGGGGCATGCGGTTCGAGGGCTTGGAGGTGCGATCGCCCGAGGTGCTGCGGAACGAGGCTGCGGATGGCCTGCACGTGGTCATCGCCTGCACGGCCATCGAGGAGGTCGGCGCCCAACTGACGGCGTATGGATTGCGGCCCGGAACGGAGTTTTCCCCCTCCCCGTTTCTGGAGCGCCAACCGGGGGCGGCGTTCGATCAGATCGGTCCGCTGCTCGTGAGTTGCATCGGTCACCAGGGCGGGCTGTACCGCGTCGATCCGGTGACCGGGGATGCCCGCCTGCTGGTGTCGGGAAACTTTCGGGGGCTGGCCCGTCACCCCGAGGGCTATCTCGCGGTGCACGAGCACGACGGATTCCACCTGCTGGATCCCGATCTGGAACCGATCCGCAGCGTCGCGACTTCGCAGCGGCTCAACCTTCACGGCCTGGCCGTGGATCCCGACCGCGGCCGGGTCTTCGTCAACGAGACGGCGCTCGACCGGATCGGGATCTACGATCTCCACACGCTCGACCGCCGGGGTGAGATCCTGCCGCCTCCCGACGGAACCGGGGGAGTCGATCTGCGGCACATCAATGACGTGGCGATCCACGACCAGAGTCTGTGGGTCAGCATGTTCTCGTACGAGGGGGTGTGGCGCGACAGGAACTGGCGGGATGGGACCGTGATGCGGCTGCCGCTCGACGGCGCCGGACCGGCGCGGATCGTGCATTCCGGCCTGCGGCAGCCCCACTCGCTCCTGTTCGCGGACGGGAAACTCCTGACCTGCAACTCGCTCGAATGCGAGGTGCTCGAGGACGGCGAACCGCTCGTGGCCTTCGGGGGCTACACGCGGGGGCTGGCCGCGACGAGGGGTGTGCTGATCGTGGGGCAGAGCCGCATCCGCCGGCTGGCCCGTTTCCCCGCGCGGCTGCTGGCGCTGTCGCTCGATTGCGGCCTGCACCTCTGGGATCGCGAGAGTCGGGCCACGCGGTTCGTGCCGCTCCCGGCGGAGGCCGTCTTCGCCATCGTGCCCCTGGCGTGACCCGCACGGCCGGATTCAGCCGCCGGCTGGCGTCGCGTTGATGCCCGGCGCGGACTCGATCAGTTCCACGATCAGGCGGAGCGGCGTGAGGAAGAAGATCACCCGCGCGCCACCGAAGGCCACCGCCGGCCGCGGTTCGCCCAGCGGCATGCAGCGGGCCTCGCGCAGCCGGGCGACCTGGGCGTCGAAGTCCGGCACGCTGTAAGCGACGTGGTTGAGGATGCCGCGTTGCTCGGACAGCACGGCATCGACGGGGTTGCCCGGCCCGTTGGGAGCCACGATCTCGTAGCGGATGCCACTCGTGTCGCGGAGAAACTGCACCGACACCTTCAGCAGCGGGTCGTGACACGGATCGCTCGCCGTGGCGATGGGCACGATCGATTCGAGCACGGCGCGACCCTGCTCCAGGGTTTTGACGAAGACGCCGAGATGGTCAAACTGCATGGCCGACGGCCCCCTGGGCGACGAGCGCGTATTCGTCGTGCCCGAGCATCTCCGACGCGACGGTGAAAAAATCCCGCGCCGAAATGGCGGAGATGGGAAACCGGCCGACATCGCTCACCCGCAGCACCCCGCGCCGGAGCGTCTCTGCCTGCAGTCGTCGCAGGTCGTGGACCGACTGGATCGACATGTCCCGCACCACGTAGGTGGTGGTCAGCGGCGTCCGCCGACCATCCGCCAGGATGCAGCCCGTGAACGCCTTGGGGGAGCGGTAGGACACGCCGAACGCCTGTTCGACGTAGTGCACGAAGGTGACTTTCTGGAACTCGCACCCCAGGCAGACGATCCTGGCATCGTGACGGTGCAGCAGATCGAACACGGTTCCCGCCCCGAAGCAGTCGTCGAGCCGCGCATCCAGCACCGCTCCCGCCCCGGGGCCGATCGTGGCCACGCTGAAGATCGGATGCCGCGTCCGCTGCACGCCAGGATGGACCCGGAAGCCCTCGCTGAACTGGCCGACACCGCTCGGCGTGGTGTCGGGATCGAAGTCCTCGGCCTTGGTGAAACTGTAGGTGAACGTCGGCACCACCAACGTGCCACGGTGCATGAAGTTCACCACCTGCTCGATGAGATGCCGGAGTCGCAGCGCGGGCTCGACGGTGCGGAACTGCGCGGCGACGCCGGCGTCGCCGTGCAGCATCACCCACTCGTCGGGCGACACGCCGACCCGGCGGAATGCGGCATGGAGATCGATGTCCGCGGACGTCATGTGCGTTGCAGGGCGGCGATGATCGAGGCCACGGATTGCGCGCTGGCCATGTCGTCGGGGCTGAACCGGACGTCGTAAAACTCCTCGAACGCCAGCAGGAGGTTGAAGTTGCCCAGCGAGTCCCATTCCGCGAAGTCGCCCAGCTTCAGGCCCTCGACGGGGCCCGGCAGCGTGGCCTTCGGGAAGGCTTCCCGCAGGACGTGCTCCACGTCCTTGAGATCAACGGCTTTCATAGACATCCAGGAAGGGCAGGTGGCGGACCGCGGTCGATAGTGAGTACAGCGGGCCGCTGGAGTTGTGCAAGCGATCGCTCCAGGCGGCCGACGCGGCCTGGTCGCGTTCGGGGCGGCCCACGATGGAGAAGCCGTGCTGCTCGAAGAAGCGGGCCGCCACGTGGTTGCGCTCGGACGGGATGAACTCGCCGACCAGCGTCCGGTACCCGTGCTTGTGGGCCATGGCCAGCGCATGGCTCAGCATCCAGGTCTCGAGATGCCTGCCGAGCACCCGACAGCTGACCAGCAGCGTGTCGAGAAACACGGTGTCGGCATCCAGTGCCCGCAGGCAGACGAGGCCCACGAAGCCGTGCTCGCCATACGCGTCCTCGAGCCTCGTCAGGAAGCAGAGGTCGGGGTTGGGGGCGGCCAGTGCGGCCAGGTCGTCGGCGGTATGTCGCACCGTCCGCAGGTTGAATTGGTTGGTCTTGCCGCAGAGTTGGGCCGCACGCGGAATGGTGGATGGATCGAAGGCGTGCGCCGACGGCGCGAGCCGGATCGACTTCAGGTAGGCGGTTTCGTCCACCGCGTCGGTCTTGTCGCTCACGAATCGCGCACGTCGCCGGTAGTGCTCGGTTCGCTGCAGGTCGTCGCCGGTGACCGCGAACCTGGCGAAGCCGTCCAGGCTGGCCAACTGACGCGGCCAGTGCCAGACGTCGGCCTGCACGTCGACGGTGAGGACCTCGGGAAGGGCCTGCCGCATCCTGTCGCGCTCGAACGGGCTGTCGTCCCAGAACACGACACTGTCGAGGCCAACCCCCAGCTCCTCGGCGATCTCCCGGACGCTCCGCGCCTTCTCCTGCCAATTGACCCGCCACGCGACGATGTCGGCCCGCTCCAGCACCATCGATTCGTGGTGTTCGAAGACCTCCTGGATCTCGTTCTCGTTGTTCTTGCTCGCGACCGCCAGAACGATGCCCGTGCGCGAGAGGGCCCGCGCTGCCGCCTGGAAGTCCACGAAGGCCTGGCCCAGGCCGTCCTGCCCGAGCACGAGCCCTTCGATGCCGTCTTCACCCACGACGCCACCCCACAGGGTGTTGTCGCAGTCGAGGACCAGCACCTTGGCCGCCGGAGTTCGGTAACGCTCCAGGATCTTCGCGACGGCATCGCTCACCGCGGCAAGGCCGCGGCTCGAGAGACGGCAATGGGCCACGTACCAGTTGCGGGGGTCCAGGGCGACGTCACGGCCCAGGCTGCCGAACAGCCGGTCGAGGTCGATCACGGAGAGCTGGTCGTGCCGGCTCGCCAGCGCGTAGGCCTCGCCGAAGAACCACTCGCGGACGCGCGACGCCGTGCTCGCCCTCCGCGCCGTCTGCACGACGGTGGCATCGTCGCAGCTGGCAAACGCGACGATGGTCGGACTCCGTGCCTGTCCGAGCCGGTGGTGCACCAGTTCCAGGAATCCACCCAGCAGGCCGCGGATTTCGGCCTCGTCCCTGCGGTGCACGTCGCCGAGGTCGTCGAGAAACAGGACGACCGCCACCGCGTCCTCTGGAGCGGCGTGTCGAAGCGTGCCGCTCCAGTCACCGTAGTCGGCGAAGGCGAGGTTCACCCGGCGATCCAGCGTGCGCCACGCCTTGTTGCCGGGAAGCAGAAATGACGAACCTGAAATGACGAGTTTCATGGTCCAGGATCATCACGACGATCGGTCAGGAGAGCGAACTCGCAGGAGGTTTGGCACACCCCGAATCTTACCGGTATTGTTCGACCCACCGAAAGCACGTCGCGGGTGAACGCCGCCTCGCCACAAGATCGTCCGGCCCCATGATTCGCAACGACACGTCAGGGCTCGACACCGGGGCCGAATATCGCCCCGAAGTCGACGGGCTCCGGGCGATCGCCGTGGTGTCGGTGATCATCTTTCACTTGAACGCCGCGTGGCTTCCGGGCGGATTCACCGGCGTCGACGTGTTTTTCGTGATTTCCGGGTATCTCATGACGCGGATCATCCGCGGCGATCTGGAACGTGGTCGTTTCTCGTTCGCCCGCTTCTGGGCCAGACGCGTCCGCCGCATCTATCCCGCGCTTCTCGTCGTTGTTGCCGCGGTCTTGCTCGTCCAGCATGTTCTCGGCTTTCGTCCCGATGAAGCCATCGTCGGCCGACACGCCGTCGCGGCACTCGCGTCCTACTCGAACGTCTACCTGTGGCATGAAGACGCGAACTACTGGGGCACCGATGCCGAGCACCTGCCCTTCCTGCACACCTGGTCGCTGTCGATCGAAGAACAGTTCTATCTGCTCCTGCCGCTGGCCATGGTGGTGATCGCCCGCGTGAGTCAACGCCTGTGGCTACCCATGGCGGTTGCATGCGCGGCCGGGAGCATGGTCGCCCTCTGGTTGCTGAAGGGAAGTCATCCGGCCGCAGCCTTTTATCTTCTGCCGACCCGGGCGTGGGAACTGGGATTCGGCGCCGCCGCAGCGCTCTGGGGTGGCTCACCGAACGCTGCCGTAGCCCGAGGTGACGGTGCGCACCGGCCTCCGTCCCTTGAACACGCGCGGGAACCTCGGCAGCCCCGCCTCAGAGGCGCGCTTGCCGGCGCTGGGCTCGCCGCGATCCTCTGGGCGATGACGAGTCTGGCAGGGTTTGGATTCAGGCTCCTGATCCCCGTGCTCGGCACCGTCCTGATCTTGACGTGCGGCCAGAGCGGCCGCGTTGCACGGATGCTCGGATGGCGTCCCCTCGTGCACATCGGCAGGCTTTCCTATTCGCTCTACCTGTGGCATTGGCCGGTGTTCTGTTTCTGGAAGGAATTCGGGTGGCCGTTTCCTTGGCTCGGAGTGTCACTCGCGTCGTACGGCCTGGCATCGGCCACGTACCGATTCGTCGAATCGACGACCCGTCGGCGGGAAGGGATCGTGCCGGCCATCGTCGCGGTCGCCGGGGTCATCGTGTGCGCTGCTGCATGGTGTGGCGGTCGGACTCGGTCGCACGACGTCAGCGGCTTCGCGACCCCGCAGATTTGCATCCCCACCTACAGCACAGCGCCGAACCAGCCGAGTCGGATTCAACGTCTGCGCACACAGTTCGGGGACTACCGTTTTGATCCTCCCCTGGCAGGTCCGCAATCCTACAGACGTGGTGGCGTGCTCATCGGCCCCGATCCGGACCGTCCGCATGTGGTCGTGCTGGGCAACTCGCATGCCTTGATGTGGAGCGACGTGATCTGCGACGCCGCGATTGACCGCGGGCTTACGGTTGCTGTGAATGCGATCCCCGGCACGCCCCTGCCCACGCGAATCCCCCCACAACTCGGTCGAGGCTTCGAGGGCCTGACGGGACCGGAGTTCAATGATTTCGAGCGGGCATGGTTGGAGGCCATTGCCCGATGGAAGCCGTGCCTGGTGTTCATCGGCATGCCCTGGGATCTGTTCAACCCGGGAGATTACGGCCATTTGTTCGCCTATCTGGAGCAGCACGCTGGAAAGATCGTGCTGGTCGAGCAGCCGCCACGATTGGCCGATGTCGGGAGTCGCAGCGCACTGCAATTCTTCGCCTACAGAGGCATCCGGCCTTCTCGGGATGATCTCGTCTCCTGGCCCCGCCGCGACGTCGACGGATTGCAAAGAGCCCGTGCTGCCTTGGACACGGTCGAGGCGGGTTCGTCCAAGATCATGGTGCTGGAGACGGCGGATCTGTTCGACCGCGACGGACAGGCTCTGGTCATCGCTGGTGACGAGGTTCTCTACCAGGACGACAACCACCTGACTGTCGAGGGCGCGAAGCGCATCCGTCGGCGGCTCGACGCGATTCTCGGCCACGCATGCGCTGGAGCCACCGTCGACGGCCGATC
>CAIXGY010000208.1 GCA_903919035.1 uncultured Planctomycetaceae bacterium
CATCTGCTTGCCGATCTGCTGGTCGTGCGCGAAGTCGACGACGGTCACGTCCGACCCGCCGGAGGGCGACGTCGCGCTGCCGTTGTCGTAGATGTAGAAGTGGCGGACGCCCAGCCTGCGGTGGTGGTCGAGCCACTCCGGAAGGTAGGCGTTCTCGTCCTTGTGGAACAGGCAGATGGCCGTGCTCATGGGGTGTCGCGCCTGTCGTGAGGGATGTTCGTCGCGGCTGCCGGCGCGGCCGTTTCCTCGAGGCTCGCCTTGTACCGCACGCTCGACTGCGGGCCCCCGAAGCCGACGACGCGGCGGTCGATCGACGTCGCGCGGCCGACGACGCGGCCGGCCGCGACGTCGAAGCGGATGCGGCCGTTCCAGATCCGCTCCAGGAGTCGGGCCTCCAGTTGGGGCTCGTCGACCGGCGTGAGCACCGTCGTGTCGACCGCGATCGTGGCGATCCCGTCGGCCACGCCCTCGAGCCGGTAGCGGATCCGCGTGCGGACGGCCTTGCGGGCGCCGCCCGGCGCCTCGACGACGACCTCCTGCGGCACCGTCCACTCGTGGCCGACCCGCACCGGTTCCTCCGGCAGCGGCACGACCACGAGATCACCGGTGGCGGAGGGGGGGCAGGGGAGCAATTCGCGGCGCTCCAGCACGCGGCCGTCGGCCGCCACCACCATCCGCACCAGTGGCCGGCCCAGACTGGCCCGCACGCCTTCGTAGCCCGGGGGCGGATCGGCGTCGCCCGCGGCATCCCAGCGGATCTCGCCGCGGTCGCTCGTGCGCGAGGTCATGACGACGTCGGCGACCGACTGTTCGATCGTCGCCCGCCCCTCGGCGTCGACGGCGACGACCGTCCAGGTCTTCGTCGAGTCGGTCATCGTCTCCACGGACTGCGTCGTGCCGTTCATCGTGGTCTCGGTGAGGGCGCGGTGCGCGACCCGCATGGGGAGCGATTCGCCGGGCCGGAGGCGGTAGCGGAGCTCGACGGCGTCGTCGGCCGCGGTGGCGGTGAACGCGCAGAGGGCGAGCATGGCCGCGCGGAGGTTCATGAGTTCCCTCGGTTGGCCGTCGGATCGACGCCGCGGACGCCGCCGCCCCAGCCCAGTTTTTCCCGCAGCGTGCGGTAGTAGCCGTGGCGGGCGGTCTCCACCAGTGTGAAGCGGGGCTCGGCGCGGCGCACGCGGATCACGTCGCCCGGCTCGAGCGGCGTCATGAGACGGCCGTCGACGACGCAGGCCGAGCCCGCGTTGGGTCGCGGCACGACGAGTTCGTAGGTTCGCGTGGCCGCATCGACGACGGGCCGATTGGTGAGCGTGTGCGGGTTGAGCGGCGTGAACACGAAGGCATCGAGATCCTTCCGCACGATCGGCCCGCCCGCCGACAGGCTGTGGGCCGTCGAGCCGACGGGCGTGGCCACGATCAGGCCGTCGGCCCGGTAGGTCGTCGCGAGATCGCCGTCCACGAGCAGCCGGATCTCGATCATCGAGAAGGGGGGGCCGGCGAGGATCGAGGTCTCGTTGAGGCCGAGCTGCCGATGCGCGACCGTGCCGCCGCGCACGACCTCGCACTCGAAGAGAAGGTGGCCGACGATCCGGAACCGGCCGGCGGCGAGCTCGTCCACCGCGGCGGCCACGTCGGCGCGCGACACGTCGGCGAGGAAGCCGAGCGTGCCGAGGTTCACGCCCAGCACGGGCACCTGGTCGTAGCCCATCCACCGGGCCGTCCGCAGGATCGAGCCGTCGCCGCCGAGCACGACGACGAGGTCGGCGGGCGCGAAGCCATCGGCGGCGAAGCGGCCCTCGCCCCATGCCTCGCGCGGCGCGATCCGGCGGGTGACGTCGTGGCCGTGGGCCGCGAGCAGCCCCGCGACGCGGTCGGCCTCGGCGTCGATCCGGCCGACCTCGCCGGGCCCGACGATCACGACCCGGAGGCCCGCGGGGGCGGGCCGGCCGGCGGCAAGTCGGGATGGTGTCGTCACAGGCGTTGTTCCAGTGGGCTCGGTCGGCTCACTCCGATTGTGACCTCTGGCCCCCGGCGGACGGAAGCCGAAGGAGCGTGGAGATCATGGCCCGGTCCCCGTGCCGCCACCGTGTGGAGGTGCAGCCATGATGTCCAGCGACGGAGGCTTCCGTCCGCCGGGGGAGCCCCGGAGCCTCTCTGCAGGATCAGCGGCGCCGAACAGGCACGACCGCCGTGTCTCGGCCCGCGAGCCGGCGACAGGTGGCGGCGATGCCGGCCGCATCGAGGCCGAGGTCGGCGAGCAGTTCGCCCCGCTCGCCGTGTTCGACGAACCGGTCGGGCAGGCCCAGCCGGGCGATCGGGCCGCCGAAGCACGGGTGATCCGCCGCGGCCCGCGCGTCGGCGACGGCCTCCAGCACCGCGCTGCCGAAGCCGGTCTGCAGCGCGTTCTCCTCGACGGTGACGGTCCAGGGGGCCGACTCGATCCGGTCCACGATCGCCGGATCGAGCGGCTTCACGAACCGGGCGTTGACGACCGCGACGTCGAGCCCTTCCTGCCGCAGCGTCGCCGCCGCGGCCAGCGCGGCACCGAGGAGCGTGCCACAGGCCACGATCAGGCCGTCGTGCCCCTCCGCCAGCACTTCCGAGCGGCCGAGTTCGATTGGAGCCCGCGGGCCCGGGTGCCGCTCCACCACCGCCTTCGGATACCGGATCGCCACGGGGCCGGACTGCTCGAGCGCCCACGGGACCATCGCCTCCAGGTCGTGCTCGTCGCCCGGGGCGAGCACCGCCATGTTGGGGAACAGCCGCAGCGAGCCGAGATCGTAGGAGCCGTGGTGCGTGGGGCCGTCGGGACCGGTGAGCCCGGCGCGATCCATCATGAACACGACCGGCAGGTTCTGCAGGCAGACCTCCTGGAAGACCTGGTCGTAGGACCGCTGCAGGAACGTGCTGTAGATGTCGACGATCGGTCGGCAGCCGGCCTTGGCCTGTCCGGCCGCGAAGGCGACCGCGTGCGACTCGCAGATGCCCACGTCGAAGAACTGCTGGGGAAACTCCTCCCGCACCTTCTCGAGTTTGTTGCCCTGGCACATCGCCGCGGTCAGCACCGTGGCCCGCGGGTCGCGCCGCAGGGCGGATGCGATCGACGCGGCCGCCACGTCGGTGTAGGCCCGCGCCGACGACTTCTTGATCGACACGATGCAGTCGTCGTCGTCGCACTCGAACGGTGCCGGCGTGTGGAAGAAGACCGGGTCATCCTCCGCGGGCTTGAAGCCGTGGCCCTTCTCGGTCAGCACGTGGAGCAGGATCGGCCCCTCCTCGTCCTTGACGAGTTCCAGGTAGCGGATGAGGCCCGGCAGCGCATGGCCCTCGACGGGGCCGAAGTAGCGGACGCCCATCGCCTCGAAGAGGGCCCCGCCGTGGAGGCCGGTCTTCAGCGAGTCCTTCATGCTGCCCAGCATCCGCTCCACCGACTCCCCGACGACGGGCACGCCCTTGATGATCCCGCCGGCCTGCTGCTTGAGCTCGCGGTACCAGGGGTTGGTGCGGATCGTGTCGAGGTATTCCGCGAGCGCGCCGACCCGCGGGCAGATCGACATCCGGTTGTCGTTGAGGATCACGAGCAGCCGCTTCTTGAGGAAGCCCGCGTTGTTGAGCGCCTCGAACACGATGCCGGAGGGCAGTGCCCCGTCGCCGATCACGGCCACGCTCCGCCGGTCGTCCTCACCCAGGAGCCCGTCCCCGCTGGCCAGGCCCAGCGCGCACGACACGCTGCAGCCCGCGTGGCCCGTCATGAACAGGTCGTAGGGGCTCTCCTCCGGGTTGGGGTAGCCCATCAGGCCGCCCTTGGTGCGGATCGTGTCGAACCGGTCGTAGCGGCCCGTGATCAGCTTGTGCGGATAGATCTGGTGGCCGGTGTCCCAGATGAGCCGGTCGCGGGAGAAGTCGAACACGCGATGCAGCGCCAGGCAGAGTTCGACGACGCCGAGGTTCGACGCGAAGTGCGCGGTCCGCGTGCCGGCCACGCCCGTGAGGGCCCGCCGCATCTCCGCGGCCAGCGACTCGAGTTGCTCGATCGACAGGCCGCGCAGGTCGTGCGGCGACGTGATCGTCGGGAGAATCTGCGTCATGCGTGGTCCCGCCTCGTGGCTGAGAAGGGGAGCGTGGCCCCCGCCGTGAAAATCCTAGTCTCAATGGCGACGGCCGACGATCCACGACGCGAGTCGCCCGAGTTCGACGGCGGCCGGGCCCAGTTCGGCCGCCGCCGCCGCCGCCTCGGCGCCGAGCCGCTCGGCCCGCATCCGCGCCGCGGCGACACCCTCGACCGTGGGGAACGTGAGTTTGCCGCGACCCGCGTCCTTGCCCACCCGCTTGCCGACGGCGGCCTCGTCCCCCTCGGCATCGAGCAGGTCGTCGGCGATCTGGAAGGCCTGGCCGAAGGAACGGCCGAAGCGGGCGAGCAGCGTGAGCCGCGCGGCATCGGCGCCCGCGGCCAGCCCCCCGAGTTCGAGGGCGGCGAGAAACAGGGCGCCGGTCTTGCGGCGGTTGATGCGATCCATCCACGCCACCTGCTCCGCGGCGGGCGCGGCAGTGAGGTCGGCGACCCAGCCCCGCTCCGCGGCGAGGTCGTCGGCCTGGCCGCCGACGAGCGCCTCGGCCCCCGCCGCGCGGGCGAGCACGAGGCAGGCCCGCGCCGCCGAGGCGGCGGGCATGTCGCGGGCCAGCGTCTCGAAGGCCAGGGCCTGGAGGGCATCGCCGCAGAGAATGGCCGTGGCCTCGTCGAAGGCGCGGTGGCAGGTGGGCCGGCCGCGCCGCAGGTCGTCGTCGTCCATCGCCGGAAGGTCATCGTGAACGAGCGAGTAGGCGTGGATCAGTTCGGTCGCGATGGCTGCCGGGGCGGCCGCCTCCAACGATCCGCCGCAGGCCTCGGCGGCCCACAGCGCGAGCGCCGGCCGCAGTCGTTTGCCCGGGGCGAGGGCGGCGTAGCGCATCGCCTCGACGAGCCGCGGGGCCGCATCGGCCGAGAAGGCGACCGCACGATCCAGCCGCGGCTCGATGAAATCCCGCACGCGGGCGAGGGCGGACGCGACGGAGGCGCCGGCCTCCTGCGCATGGGGCGGAACCGGTTCGGTGAGCGCCGGGCAGCCTGTCATGCTGGAGCCTTCGGAACGATTCCGAATCGGGTGACGGTTCCCTGTCGCGCCGCCAGACCGGAAGTCTAACAGAGCCGGAAGGAATTGCAGCCCGACGCGGCGCTGGCGGGTCACACCGACTGCCCGTCGTCCATGCCCGGCAACTGCCGGGATCGTGCGGCCTTCGGGCGGCCGATGCGTCCGCCGGGTCGCGACGCGGCGGTCTGGGTGGAGTCTGCGGCCGCGCCGTCGCCGCCGGTCGTGCCTCGCTCGTCCATCGCCGCCGCGTCGCCGAGCACGGGTCGCCCCTCGTCGTCGATCCGCACGAGCACCTTCACCCGCTCCTCGGCCGCGGCGAGTTCCTCGTGGAGCCGCTTGAGGATTCCCACGCCCCGCTCGTACGCGGCGATCGAGTCGGAGAGCCCGAGGCTCCCCGACTCGAGGCCGGCCACCACGTCCGCGAGCCGCTGAAGCGCGGCTTCGAACGATTCCGTGCGGTCTTCAGGTTCCGATGCCGCCATGATCGATCCTTTCCACGCGACTGGTGATCCGCCCGTCGGCCACGATCGTTTCGAGCGCGGCGCCGGCCGTGAGGCCGGACACGGAGCGCAGCGCTGCGGGGGTCCCGGAGCGCCGCGTCACCGACCAGCCCCGCGCGAGCAGGTGCAGCGGGCTGCCGGCCTCGAGCCGGCCGGCCGCCGCCGCGAGCCGCTCCCCGGCGCGGGCGCATGCGGTGGTCGCCAGCCGACGCAGCCGCAGCGCCTGCTGGTCGAGATGGGCCTGCCTGTCGCCGACGAGCCGCGCGGGGTCGGCGAAGATCCGCGACCGCGCGAGTTGCACCATCCGCTCGCGGGCCAGCGCGACGCGGCGGCCGAGGCCGGATTGGAGCCGCAGTCCCAGGGCCGCCACCGCGGCGGCGAGTTGCCGGCCGTCGGGTGAGACCTTCACCGCCGCGTCGGTGGGCGTGAGCGCCCGCAGGTCGGCCGCGAGGTCGGCCAGGGAGACGTCGATCTCGTGACCCACGCCCGACACCACCGGGATCGGCGCCGCGGCCACCGCGCGGACGAGCACCTCCTCGTTGAAGGCCCACAGGTCCTCGAGGCTGCCGCCGCCCCGCACCAGGGCGATGACATCCGGCGCGGGGACGAGCCGGGCTGCCGCCATGAGTCCGTCGGCGAGTTCCTCGGCCGCCCCCGCCCCCTGCACCCGGCGCGGCACGACGATCACCTCCGCGCCACGCCATCGGGCGAAGAGCGTCCGCAGGAAGTCGGCGATCGCGGCGCCCGTGGGACTCGTGACCAGCGCGATGCGTCGCGGAAACTCGGGGATCGGCCGCTTGCGGCCGGGCGCGAACAGCCCCTCGGCATCGAGCCGTGCGTGGAGCCGGCGGAGTTGCGCCTCGAGCGCCCCGGTGCCCACGGCGTGCAGGCGGTCGATGGTGAGTTGGTACGTGCCCCGCGGGGCGTAGACCTCGATGCGGCCGTGGCAGACCACCTCGAGGCCGTCCGCAGGCTCGATCGCCAGGTGCGGCAGCGCGCCGCGCCAGACGACCGCGCGGAGCAGCGCCCCCTCGTCCTTGAGCGAGAGATAGACGTGGCCCGACGAGGCCCGCGTGAGGTTCGAGATCTCGCCGCAAACCCAGACGTCGGCAAACCGCGACTCGACCTGCTCCTTGACGCGCGAGGTCACCTCCGACACGCTCAAGGCGTTTTCCGGAGGACTGCCGCGGTCGGAGGCGGATCGCGCTGCCATCGGCGATCACTGTACCAGAGGCCGCGCGACCCCCGCGCAGGCACACGAGCGAGACCAGATGCCGGCCAGTTCCAGCCCCGCCGACGCGCCCGCCCCGCCAGCAGCCTCGCGCGGCGCGATGCTCGTCGTCTTTCTCACGGTCTTCATCGACCTGCTCGGCTTCGGCATCGTGCTGCCGGTCATGCCGCGACAGGCGGAGCCCTACCTCGCCGCGCTCGGCCTCACGCCGGTGGCGAGCGGGCTCATCATCGGTCTGCTCTTCTCGTCGTTCTCGCTGATGCAGTTCCTCGTCAGCCCGATCTGGGGCCGGCTCTCGGACCGCGTGGGCCGCCGGCCGATGCTGCTCCTGAGCCTCGCGGGTTCGGTGGTCTTCTACGCCCTGTACGGCTGGGCGGTCACCGTGCCGCCGAGCCGCGCGGCCTGGGCGCTCGGCCTCATGTTCGCCGCGCGGATCGGCGCCGGCATCGCGGGGGCGAGCGTGGGCACCGCCGCCGCCGTGATCGCCGACTGCACGACGCCGGAGAACCGGGCACGCGGCATGGCGCTCATCGGCATCGCCTTCGGGGGCGGCTTCACGCTCGGACCGCTGATCGCCTACTTCGGTCTCGCGGCGTTCGACGAGCAGCCCTGGGGCGTGGGGGCGATCGCCTCGCTGTTGTCCCTCGTGGCTCTCGGGATCGCGGTGGCCGTGTTCCGCGAGACGCGGCGGCCGGGCAGCCGCGCCGCGAAGGAGCTGCCGGGCCTCGCGCGGACGGCCGCCGTGCTCGCGATGCCCACGGTCGGTGCGATCGTGCTCGTCTACTTTTTGTCGATCGTGGCCTTCGCCAACTTCGAGGCCACGCTGGCCCGGCTCACCGAGTCGGCCTTCGGGATGACCGACCGGCAGAACTTCCTCGTCTTCGCCTTCATCGGCTTCGTGCTCCTACTCGCGGGCGGCGCCTACCGGCCGCTCGCGAAGCGGCTGCCGGAGACGAGGCTGCTCGGCGGCGGCGTCGCCCTCATGACCCTCGGCCTCGCGGCCATCGGCGGCGTGGCCTGGGCGCTCCGCGGCGGGCCCACCACCGGCGGCACCGCGCTCACGTGGGCCTTCTATGCCGCGGCCGCGGTGGCGGTGGCCGGCTTCGCCTGCGTGAATCCGTCGGTGTCGGCGCTCATCTCGAAGCGGGCCGACCCGGATCGGCAGGGGGAGGTCCTCGGCGTCAACCAGGCGTTCGCCTCCCTGGGGCGGATCGTGGGGCCGTTCCTGGGGTCGGTCCTGTTCGCGGCCCACCCGTCGCATACGCTTCCCTTCGTCGCGGCCGTGCTCGTGCTCGGGTGCGTGGCCGCGCTCCTGCCGCGGATTTCGCCGGCGCGTGCCTGACGGCTTTGTGGCCCGTGGGCGTGGATGCATGACTGAATCCTCACAGGTGGCGCCGCCGCTCCCGAGAGATGCATTCGACCCCGAGTGCGGCGTGGTCGTCGTGGGCCACGGCACGGCCGATGCGACGGGGGCCGCGGAAACGGCCGAGGTCGCGGCCCGTGTCGCGGCGCTCCTGCCCGGCGTGCCGGTGGAACTCGGCTTTCTCGAGGTGATCGAGCCCTCGATCGCCGTCGCCGTCGAGCGTCTGGCCGCCCGTGGCTGCCGCCGGCTCGTGGCGGCTCCGCTCCTGCTGTTCGCGGCGGGGCACGCGCGGCGCGATGTGCCCGAGGCGCTCGCGGCGGCTGCCGCGGCGGCCGGCGTGAGCACGCTGCAGTCGGAGCCGCTGGGCCTGCACGTGGATCTCGTCGAACTCTCGGCGCGGCGGCGACTCGAGGCCCTCGCCGGACTGGGACCCGTCCCCGCTGCCGACACCGTCCTCGTGGTGCTCGGGAGGGGCGCGAGCGACCCCGGCGCTCTGGGTAGGCTGCGGGAATTCGCCGGGGCGTCGTTGGCCGCTGCCGGAAGCTGGCGTCCGGGCCGGATCGAATTCGGTTTCGCCGCCGCGGCCCGCCCGACGCTCGACGAGGCACTCGCCGCGGCTGCCGCCTCCACACCGCGGCGCGTGGTGGTGCAACCGCACCTTCTGTTCCATGGTCACGTAGAAGACCAAGTGTCCGCCGCGGTCGCGCGGGCACGAGCGACCTGGCCGGCGGTGGAGTGGGTGGCGGTGGCCCGACTCGGGGCCGATGACCGTGTGGCCCGGGCACTTGTCGATCGGGTGCGAGCCGCGGCGGGGCCCGCGGCGGGGCGTCGCGGAGGCCGGTCGGAATGAGCGTTTGTGGCCCTGACTCGCCAAGGCAGGAGGCAATCGGCACAATGACGTGCAACGAGGACAGTCGTCGTCGCGTGGGAGAGTCAAGCGTGAGTCATCTCGAAGGATCGAGGGCGGGCGTTCGAGGATCGCTGCCGGCCGGCCTGGGCCGCAGCCTGTGCACCGCGGGGTTGCTCGCCTGCGCCGTCGTTGCCGGGTTGCCGGTCGCCGCCGAACTACCGCCGTCGGCCGCGACGCCCTCCGCTCCCGTCCCATCCGCCGCCGCGGCGGCAGGCAGCCCCAAGCCGGGGGCCAACGACCGACACATCGCCGTGGCCGTCCGGCGGCACCTCGAGCGGGAGCACTTCCTGCGGCAGCCGATCGACGACGCGATGGCCCGTCGGTGGTTCGAGAACTTCCTCGAGAACCTCGACCCGATGAAGGTCTACCTGCTGCAGAGCGACGTCGACGCCTTCGCCCAACGGCGCGACGCCCTCGACGACCTCCTGAAGCGGGGCGACGTGGCGTTCGCCTACGAAGTCTTCGATCGGTTTCTGCAGCGGGTCGACGCGCGGCAGCCCCTCATCGAGCGGCTGCTCACCGAGTCGCACGATTTCACCAAGGACGAATCGATCGTGGTCGACCGCAAGGCGACCACCTGGGCGCGGACCGAGGCCGAGGCGGAGGACCTGTGGCGGCGGCGCATCAAGTGGGATCTGCTCGTGCAGAAGATGGAAAAGACACCGCCCGAGGAGGTGACCGACAAGCTGCTCCGCCGCTACCGCAGCTTCGCCAAGCGGATGCACGGCATGACGGCCGACGAACTCCTGGAACTCTACCTCTCCTCGCTGACGAGCAGCTTCGACCCGCACACCTCGTTCATGTCGCCGGGCACGCTCGAGAATTTCGAGATCGGCATGAAGCTCGAACTCGACGGGATCGGCGCGCAGCTCAAGGGCGAGGACGGCTACACGACGATCGTGGAACTCACCCCGGGCGGCGCCGCCGACAAGGACGGCCGGCTGAAGTCGAAGGATCGCGTCGTGGGCGTGGGGCAGGGCACCGAGGGGGAGATCGTCGACACGGTCGACATGAACCTCAACGAGGTGGTGAAGTTGATCCGCGGCAAGCGGGGCACGATCGTCCGCCTCAAGGTGATCCCGGTCGGCGAGACCGCGCCCAAGGTCTACGACATCACGCGGGCCAAGATCGAACTCAAGGACGCGGAGGCCCGCGGGGAGGTGATCGAGCACGGCACGAAGGCCGACGGCACGCCGTGGCGGGTCGGGTTCATCAATCTGCCGAGCTTCTACATGGACATGGCCGGCGCCCAGCAGGGCCAGGCCGACTTCAAGAGCAGCACCCGCGACACGAAGCGGCTGCTCGACGACTTCCGGCGGCAGGGCGTGGATTGCGTGGTGCTCGACCTGCGGGCCAACGGCGGCGGCTCGCTGCCGGAGGCGATCAAGCTCACCGGACTGTTCATCGACCGGGGGCCGGTCGTGCAGATCAAGGATGCCGACAAGCAGGTGCGGCCCTACGACGACACCGACGCCGGCACCGCCTGGGACGGACCCCTCGTCGTGCTCACGAGCAAGTTCAGCGCCAGCGCCAGCGAGATCCTGGCCGGCGCGATCCAGGACTACCACCGCGGCCTGATCGTGGGTGACGAATCGACGCACGGCAAGGGCACGGTGCAGAGCCTGCTCGACCTCGGGCGGCAGCTCTTCCAGCGGTTCGACAACGCGCCGTCGCTGGGGGCGATCAAGATCACGATGCAGCAGTTCTACCGGCCGAGTGGCGCGAGCACGCAACTCGAGGGCGTGAAGAGCGACGTGGTGTTGCCGAGTCTGACCACGCATCTGCCCGTCGGTGAGCGGGACCTCGACCACGCGATCCCGTTCGACAAGGTGCCGGCGGCCGCCTTCCAGTCTTCGACCAAGGTGACCGACGCCATGGTCGCGCAGCTCCGGCGGCGGTCCCACGAGCGGGTGCACGCCCGGGAGGAGTTCGAGAAGCTCGACGCCGACGTGGCCCGCTACAAGAAGCGGAAGGATGACAAGACCGTGTCGCTCGTCGAGGCCGAGTTCGAGCGGCAGTGGAACGAGGGCAAGGCGGCCGAGGACGAGGAGGAGAAGAAGCTCGAGGAGATGGAGTCACAGAAGCGGCCCGTCGTCCGCCGCGACTACTACCTGGATGAGGCCCTCGACGTGACGGTCGATTACCTGCAGCTGCTTACCGGCAAGGCCCTGGCCCCGGTCATCGCCCAGCGTTCAGACGTGGCGAAGCCCGCGGAGGCCGCCGCCGCGCGGCCCGCGGTGCCCGCCCTGCCGTAGGGGCAATCGCCCGCGACAGGACGCATCGCGGCATCACGCTGCCACGAGGGCCGCGAGCGCGGCGAGGGCGTCGGGATGCTCGGGCGCGAAGCCCAGGTCGCGCACGATCAACGCGGGGCTCGCCCGCTTGTCGGCGCCGCGATCCCGCGGTGCGTCCGGATTCCAGGTCGGTGGCGGCGCACCGGCGAGTTCCGCAAGGCGGCCATACCACTCACCACGCCGCACCGGCCGGCCGTCGGAGACGACGTAGAGCGGTAGGGGCGCCCCGGCCGCGGCGACCAGGCAGACGGCCCGGGCGGCGTCGTCGACGTGGAGGAGGTTGAGCCACGAGTCGGGGTCCGCCGCGATCGGCCGGCCGGCACGGAGGTCGTCGAGCCGGGGCAGCCTGCCGGGTCCGTAGAGGCCGGCGAAGCGCAGGGCCGTGCCCGGGCCGATGGCGTGCGCGCCGAGCAGGTTCTCGGCCGCCACGAGCGCGCGGCCCGCCTCCCGGGTCGGCCGCGGCGGCGTCGCCTCGTCCACCAGACCGCCGGCCTCGTCCCCCCAGACGCCGGTCGAGCTCGAGAACACGATCCGCGGGGGCTTCGTCTCCGCGTCCCCTGCCATGGCGGCCAGGCCATCGAGCAACCGGCCCAGGCCGGTCACGTGGACGTCGGCATGGGTGCCGCTGCACGCACGGTCGAAGCCCACGGCCCAGAAGACGGTGGCGAGGGGGGGCAGCGCCCGCCACCATGGCTCCTCGGCCGTCACGTCCGCGACGACGGGCTCGATCCCCGCTCCGGCGAGTGCCGCGGCCCGATCCGGCCGTCGGGTCGTGCCGAACACGCGGTCGCCGGCGGCCCGCCACCGCGCCGCAACCCGCGCGCCGAGATAGCCGCAGCCGACCACGAGCCGCGCCGCCGGAGTCGCCCTGCCACTCATCGGTCGTGGCCTTCCGAGGCAGGCGCGGCATCCCGTGCCGCGCGTTCCAGCCATGCGGCGAGTATCACCTGGGCCGCCACGGCGTCGGCGCGTTGTTTCTTCCGGCCGCGCGAGAGGCCGACGCCCGCGAGCAGCCCGGCCGCCTCGTGCGACGTGTAGCGCTCGTCGTGAAAGACGACGGGCAGGCCCGTCTCGCGGCCGAGCCATGCGCCGAACCCTTCGGCCTCGCGCGACATGTCGCTCGGGCGGCCGTCCGCATGGACCGGCATTCCGACGACGAACCCGACGAGATCCTCGGCGGCCACGAGCGTGCGGAAGAAGGCGGCGTCGGCCGCACGGTCGCCGGTCGTCTCGCGGACACACAGTGGGCTCGCGAGCATCCGCCGGGCATCGCACACGGCCACGCCGATCCGCCTGCGGCCGTAGTCGATGCCGGCCAGTCGGCCGGCCGGGGGCGCGGGGCCGCGCAACTCCATTTATCGTTCTCCGCCCACGGGGCCCGCGGGCTGTCCGGCGAACGATCCGGTTTTCAGAAACGCTGCCGTGGCCCGCTGCACCGTCTCGTGATCCATGAGCGCCGCGTGGTGCACCGGCACGAGCAGGAAGTCGGCGGCGCCGTCGAGTCGCGTCTCGGCCACGCGAACCACCGCGTCGTCGTCGCCCGCGAGGAGCGGACTGTAGCCCACGTCGTCGCCCTTGCCCCCTGCCACGATGCCGAAGTCGCACAGCGGCACGGCGAGTCCGGGCGCCACCGCCTCCCAGTTGACGACGAGGTCGCGGGCGGCGCCCTCCGCGCGATCGGCCAGGCCCCAGATCCGGCCCGCCAGGCGGGCCAGGTCGGCGCCCTGGTTCGGCGGCCCGAGCATGACGACCCGCCGCACCCGGTCCAGATCCGCGGCCGCGGCCACCGCCATCCAGCGGCGGACGACGAGATTGCCCAGGCTGTGGCCGACGAAGCTCACCCGTCGGGCCTCGGGAATGCCGGCCACGACGGCCGCCAAGGCCCGCGCGTGCGCGTCGATGTCGGCCTTCACGCTCGCGTAGCCGAAGCTCATGACGGTGGCGTCGAGCGCTGCCCGCAAGGATCTCGCGAGGGATCGCATCGACCGTCGGCCCTCGCCGAGACCGTGGAGCAGGATCACGGTCTCACCGCGGACGGCCGGAGCCCGCCCCGTCTCGCGGAGGCCGGCGAAGGCCGCGGCACACTCCGCGCGGTCTCCGGCGCAGATCACGCCGTCGTCCGGGTCGAGCACGCGGCACTCCTCGGTGCCGGGCCGCCGCTGGAGCCGCCAGTCGTGGAGCACCGCCTCGTCGGTCCACTCGAGAGCCTCACGGCTGCGGCGGACGCGGTCGATGAGCGCCGCATCCCGCCGCACGACCTCCTCGGGAACGGCGGCGGGCTCGGCTGCGCCGCCACGGCGCGCCGCCACGACCAGGGCGAGCGCCACGATGGCTACCGCACGTTTCATGTCACAGCCAGTCATGCCACCCGCGCTGCTCGAGTTCGGCCACGACCTTCCGCACGGCCTCCTCGTGCGCGCGATCGGCGACGAGGGTGGCGTCGGGCGTGTGCACCACCAGCATATCCTCGAGGCCGAGCGTGACGACGAGGTGGTCGTCGGCGGCCTGGACGATCGTGCCGGTCGTGTCGATGCCGAGATGTCGGCCCACGATCGTGTTGCCACGCCCGTCGGCGCCGCGTTGCCGCGCGACGGCCGACCAGCCGCCGAGGTCGTCCCACGAAAACGGCGCCTCGATCACGGCCACGTCGGCGGCGTGTTCGAGGATCGCATAGTCGATCGAGATGCCGCGGATCGCGGCGAACTCGGCGGCGAAGACCTCGTCGCGGCGCGGGCCGTCCCAGGCGTCGACGATGGTGCGGAGCCGCTCCAGGCACTCGGGCTGCCGCGCGGCGAGCGCCGCGAGGATGGTGTCGGCCCGCCACACGAAGATGCCCGCGTTCCAGAGGTAGGTGCCCGCGGCGAGATACTCCGCCGCCACGGTCGCCGGGGGCTTCTCCTTGAACCGCGCCACGGCGTGGGCCGGTGCGTCGCCGGGCTCCCGGGGCAGGGCCACGCCCTGCTGGATGTACCCGAAGCTCTCGGCGGGGTAGGTCGGGCGGATGCCGAACGTCACGAGCCGCCCGGGTGTGGCCGCCACGAGCGCTGCGGCCTGCCGCAGCGCCGCCTGGAAGCGGTCGATCGGACCGATCACGTGATCCGATGGCATCACGGCCATGACGGCGTCGGGGTCGTGTCGCGAGACGAGGAGCGCGGCCAGCCCGATGCATGGGGCCGTGTCGCGTTTGCAGGGCTCGCCCACGAACGACGCGGCCGGCAGGCCCGGCAGTTGGGCCCGCGCCGCGTCGAGCAGCCGCGCCGAGGTGACGACGAGCGTCCGCTCCGGCGGCACGAGTCCCACCAGGCGGTCGCTGGTCTCCTGGAGAAGCGTCCGCGAGCCGGCGAGCGCGAGCAGTTGTTTGGGGAGCGCGGCGCGGCTTGCGGGCCAGAAGCGGGTGCCGGAGCCGCCGGCCATGATGATCGCGTGCAACATCGGTGGATGCCTTCTCGGAAGGGGCGTCGTGGCGTCAGAGCCGGCCGCGGACCCAGGCCCAGAAGACCAGGCACAACAGCGGGAATCCGGCGAAGATCACGCCGTACGTGAACAGCGTGGTCCAGAGGTGTCGCGGCCAGCGTGCCATGGATGTCGGAAGCCGGGTGAGGCGGCCGTCAGGGCGCCCGAGCCTCCATGATAGGCGTTCGTTCGGACTGCGCGACCTGGCTCGTGAGGACGAGGTCCCCGGTCACGTTGCCGACCGTCGCGAAGACGTCGGGCACCAGATCCACCGCCAGCAGCAGGCCCAACGGTTCCACGGGCAGACCACAGGCCTGCACGACCGGAAGCACGGTGCCCATGAAGCTCGCCTGGCCGGGCAGGCCGACCGATCCCAGGCTGATGACGACCGCCATCATGACGGCCACGGCCACGGTGTCCAACGCGAGTTCACCGCCATCGACCCAGGCGAGAAATCCCGCCACGGCGACGTATTGCGCGGGGCTCGTGATGCGGAACAGCGACACGGCCAGCGGCAGCACGATGCCGCTGGTGGCTGCCGGGTAGCCGAGCCGGCGCGCCGCTGCGAGCATCGCCGGCAGGCTCGCGAGCGAACTCTGAGTGCCTGCGGCCACCGCCTGCGCCGGCAGGATCGCCGCCGCGAATCGCGCCACCGGCTCTCGGCCCCCGAGGCCCACCAGGGCGTAGAGCAGGGCGGTGATCGTGAGATACAGTCCGACGAGCAGGAGCACGTAGACCACGAGCGCCCCGAGCGCCGCGGCCCCGGCCCGCGCGGCCACCGGCAGGATCAGCGCGCCCACGCCGACCGGCCCGATCAGCAGCACCCAGCCCACGATCCGCGTCATCGCGTCGGCCACGGTGTGGGCGAGCGCCACGACGGGATCGCGGCGGGCCGGCTCGAGCGTCGCCAGCGCCAGGGAGAACACGAGCGTGAACAGCACGAGCGGCGCGATCGCGCCGCTGGCCGCGGCTGCCACCACGTTCGCCGGCACGAGCGCCGTGAGCCGGTCCGCGGGTGTCGCGGCGGCGACACCGGTCACCGGTGCCGCCGCCGAGTCGAGGGCCGCCGTGAGGGCGGCGCTCGCAGGCAGCAAGGCCAGGAGCCGGGGCGTGAGCACGGCGGCCAGCAGCGCCGCGCCGGTCGAGAGCGCGAGCATCCAGGCCAGCGAGCGGCGGGCGATCCGCCCCGTCGCGGCGATGTCGGCGGCCTGCGCGACGCCGACCACGAGCAACGATGCGACGAGGGGCACCACGGTCATCTGCAGGGCGTTGAGCCAGAGCGTTCCGAGCGGCGCGACGGCGGCCACGACGGGCTCCGTGGCCGTGGGCGCGAGACGCGCCACCGCGAGGCCGGCGCCGCCGCCGGCGAGCAACCCCAGGAACATGCGGCGCGTGTCGGTCATGGATGCGGGTCTCGCGGTGGAGGTGGCAGTCCCCACTCCGAAGCCCGCGCCGCGGCCTCGGCGGCCGGCAGAAGCACGAGTCGTGGGTGGGCGTCGGCCCGGAGCCACTCGAGCAGGGCGCGGAGATGTTCCTCATCCATCGCGATGCAGCCGGCGGTCGGCCCCGGCGGATCGTCGGTGAGGTGCGCGAAGATGCAACTGCCCGCGCCGGGCTCGCAGCCGCAGTTGTGCCCGATCACGAAGCCGAGCGCGTAGCTCTGATCGCCCCCGAGGTGCAGGTCGCGTCGCATGGGCTCGGTGCTGCCCGCGACCGCCGCCACTCCCACGTCCCGTGTGCTCACGATGCGGTTGTAGAGGGGTGAGTCGGGCACGTCCACGCACCAGTCGTCGACCGACAGGGCCAGATACTCGAGGCCCGTCGCGCAGGTTGCCGGCACGCCGAAGGCCGGCCCGATCGTGAACACGCCGGCCGGCGACCGCTTGTCGCCTTCCCGCTTCCGCGGACCGCCGACAGGGTCGGGATGCAGTCCGCGGCCCCACGCGCAGCCTTTGCGCCCGATCATCACGGGATGCCCCGACCCCCGCTGCCGCCACCCGCCGCCCGCGTCGCGTTCGAACGCCGTGAGCGTGCCCTGCGAAGCCTCCCAGTCGGGTGTCACGACGAGCACCGCCTGCGTCCATGCCGGATCGGTGACCGGCGTTGCGAGGTCGGCCGCCGCGGCCAGGCTCGCGCTCCACGATCCGGCCGCGAAGATCGACATGGCCCACCGTCCCACCGATCGACACGGCGACATCATCGTGAAATCCCGATCGAAACCCCGGCCGAACCTTGCGGCGTTGTAACTCCGGAGGTCCGACGGGTCGAGGCGGCCGCGGGCTGCGACCGACCCCGCCACCGCGGTAGACTCCCGATTCGCCCATTCGACTCTTCTCCCCGCATTCCCGACCCGCGCATGACGGTGCCCCCCGCCGACCGCCGCCGGATCGTGCTCCTGACCGAGGGCCACAGCGAGCCGGTGGCGGGCAAGACCGCCTCCTGCATCCTCCGCTACTGCGGCGACCGCGTCGTGGCGTTGCTCGACTCGACGCAGGCGGGCCGGACTGCCGGAGACGTGTTCGGCGTCGGCGGCGGGATTCCGGTCGTCGGCAGGCTCGCGGATGCCGGTGCCGCCGACGAGCTCGTCATCGGCATCGCCCCCCAGGGGGGAAGGATTCCGCCTTCATGGAGGCCGGTGCTCTGCGAGGCGATCGACCGCGGCATGCGGATCGTGTCGGGGCTGCACGATTTCCTGGGCGACGATCCCGAACTCGTGGCCGCCGCGGCGGCTCGCGGCGTCGAGCTCCGCGACGTCCGCCGCAACGACGAGCGCGAGGTGTCGCATCGGCAGGGCCTGCGGGAAGACTGCCTGCGCATCCTGACGATCGGTCAGGATTGCTCGGTCGGCAAGATGGTCGCGGCCGTCGAGATCGTCCGGGGCCTCGCGCGGCGCGGCGTCGACGCCAAGTTCGTGGCCACGGGCCAGACCGGGATCATGATCGAGGGGGACGGGTGCCCGATCGACCGCGTGATCTCCGACTTCGTCAACGGCGCCGTGGAGAAGCAGGTGCTCGCGCACCAGCACCGCGACGTGCTCGTGGTCGAGGGGCAGGCCTCGATCACGCATCCCCGCTACTCGGCCGTCTCGACGGGGCTGCTTCATGGCTGCATGCCCCACGGCATGATCCTCGTCTACGAGGCGGGGCGGACGCACCACATGGGGATGCCCCACTGCCCGCTGCCGTCCCTGGAGCGGGTGATCGCCGCCTATGAACATCTGGCCGAGTTCGGCGGCGGCGGTCGCGTGATCGCCGTCGCGATCAACTCGCGGCTGCTGACGTCCGCGGCGGCTGCGGCCGAGCGCGACCGCGTCCGGCGCACGCTCGGGCTCCCGGCGGCCGACCCGGTTCGCGACGGGTGCGACGAGCTCGTCGCCGCGGTCGAGTCGCTCCGCGGGGTCCTCCCGAGCCCGGCCGCGGACGGAGGGTCCGCATGATCGACATCTCCTGGCGGGCCTTCGCCCTGCCCCTCAAGCATCCGTTCACCATCGCCCGCGGCACGGTCGAGGTGCAGGAGACCCTCGTCGTGCAGCTTCACGAGGCGGGCGAGTTCGGGTACGGCGAGGCGACGACCAACGAGTTCTACGGGGCGACGATCGCCGGCATGTCGCGGTCGCTCGCCCGGCTCGGTCCGCTGCTGGGTGGCATGGCCGCGGAGCGGCTCGACGAGGCGCTCGCGGCGGCGGCGGGCCTGCTCGCCGACGACCCCTTCGCCCGCTGCGCCTTCGACCTCGCGTTGCACGACCTGTGGGCCCGTCGTCGGGGGCTCCCGCTCCACGCCTGCTGGGGCCTCGACCCGGCCGCCGGCCCGCTCTCGAACTACACCATCGGCATCGACGAGCCGGCCGTGATGGTGCGGAAACTCGGCGAAGTGCCCGAATGGCCGATCTACAAGATCAAGCTCGGCACGGCCGACGACCTCGCGATCGTCCGCGAACTCCGCCGCCACACCGACAAGCCCTTCCGGGTCGATGCCAACGGGGGCTGGACGGCGCGGCAGGCGATCGAACTGTCGGGCCCGTTGGCCGACCTGGGCGTGGAGTTCATCGAGCAGCCGCTGCCTCCTGGCGATCCCGGCATGGCGGAGGTGTGGCGGTCGAGCGTGCTGCCCGTGGTGGCCGACGAGAGTTGTGCCGACGAGGCCGACGTGGAGCGGTGCGTCGGGCTGTTCCACGGGATCAACATCAAGCTCGTGAAGTGCGGCGGCCTCGCCCCGGCCCGGCGGATGATCGCGCGGGCCCGCGGGCTCGGCCTGCGGGTGATGTGCGGGTGCATGACCGAGTCGACGGTGGGCATCTCGGCCCTCGCCCAGATCGCGCCCGAACTCGACGACGTCGACATCGACGGGGCGGCGCTGTTGGCCTCCGACATCGCCTCGGGCGTCGTGGTGGAGGCGGGCCGCAGGCGGTATCCTGCGCGACCGGGCACCGGCGTGGAGTTGCGGGACGGCCCCCTGCCGCTTCGCGCGACCTCCGGATTCGCGTCCGGCTGACCGGCGCTGGAGAGACGAGCGATGGCCCCTGGCTGCGGGATGTCGATCCGGAGACCGAGCCTGCGGGGGTGGATCGCCGCGGGGGTCGTGGCCTGCTGCGCCGCGATCGCCCGGGGGGCCGAGTCGGCCGATTCGCTCGACGACGCGCTCCTGCCGCTGCTCGAGGCGCACGAGGGCCGCGTGGCGGCGGCCGTTCGGCACCTCGACTCGGGTCTCGGCTTCGCCTTCCGGGCCGACGACCGGATGCCGACCGCGAGCCTCGTCAAGCTGCCGGTCATGGTGGCCGCCTATGCCGCCGCGCACGCGGGCGACGTGCGGCTCGACGACGGTCTCACGCTCGCGGACGGCGACCTCGTGCCGGGCTCGCCGGTGCTCGACAAGTTCTCGCCGGGCGCCGCCTTCACGCTCCGCGACGCGGTGCGGATGATGATCGCAGCCTCCGACAACACGGCGACGAATCTCGTGCTCGGGCGGATCGGCCTGCCGGCGACCAACGCGCTGCTCGACCGGCTCGCCGTGCCGGGGATCCGGCTCAACTCGTTCGTCTACCGGAGGGAGTCGGCCCTCGACGCCGAGCGGAGCCGGGACTGCGGCCTCGGCTGCGGCACGGCGTCCGGGTTCGTCGACCTGCTCGCGCTCATCCAGACGGGCGAACTCGAGCGTCGCGGGATCGTCGCGGCCGGCGACTCGACGGCGCTCATCGATCACCTGCTCGCCTGTGAGGATCGCGGGATGTCGCCCCGCGACCTGCCGCCCGGCTACCGCGTGGCCCACAAGACGGGCGCCGTCTCTGGCACGCGGACCGACGCGGGCCTCATCCTCGGGCCGGTCG
>CAIXGY010000209.1 GCA_903919035.1 uncultured Planctomycetaceae bacterium
GCCGTTTGCCACTCCGGTTGTCGTCGGCGTTGAACTCGGGTCGCGTCCGCCGACATGCCGTCCAGATGGATGCCCCAATACGGCTTGGGTGGGCCCTCCGCCTAGCTCGCCCAGGCCGGGGCATTCGCGGGGTTCGCACCACGAACGGCCTGCGGGTGGCACTCTGCCGCAACGCCGTTTAGGCTCCTGCAGCGCCGAGGCCAACTCGTGAAACTCATCATCGCGATCATCCAGCCCAACAAGCTCGAGAGCGTGAAGGCCGCATTGTCGGACGTCGACGTGTTTCGCCTGACCGTCCTCGACGTCCAAGGCTTCGGCCGTCAGCGCGGCCAGGTGGAGACGTATCGGGGGCACGAGATCGCCGTGAACCTGCTCCGCAAGGTGCAACTGCAGATCGCGGTCAACGAGGACTTCGTGGAACCCACCATCGCCGCGATCGTGAAGGGGGGGCGCTCGGGCGACCACGGCGAGATCGGCGACGGAAAGATCTTCGTGCTGCCCATGGACGAGTGCGTCCGCATCCGCACCGGCGAGCGCGGCAGCGACGCGATCTGACACCGCCGCCGCGGCTGGAATGCGAACCGCCGGTCGCTCCCGAGCGCGCTCAGCCCTTTTGAGGATGCAGCCGCGGTGACGCGCCCAGGGCGAGGCGGTTGACGGCCGCCAAAAACGCCTTGGCGGCCGCCTCGAGCGAGTCGGTCGACACACCGCGGCCCCGCTGCACCTGGCCGGCGTGCTCCAACTCGACCGTCACCTCGCCCTGCGCGTCCTTCCCCACAGTCACGGCCTGCACCCGGAAGTCGCGGCAGACGGTCGTCATGCCCGTGAGTTTTTCGATGGCGAGAAAGATGCCGTCGACCGGGCCATCGCCGGCGGTGATGGTCACCGCCGCCGGATCCCCATCCTTGAGAACGCGGAGCGTCACGGTAGGCGTTGCGCCGCTGGCGCTGGTGAGCGTGTAGCCGTCGTAGACGTACTGCTCAGGCAACGACGCGAACTGTTGCTCGCAGAGAGCCGCGACGTCGCCGTCATAGATCTCCTTCTTGCGATCCGCGAGCACCTTGAATCGCTCGAACACGGTCTGCAACTGCTCCGCGTCGAGCTGGTAGCCGAGGGCCTTGGCCCGGTCGGCCAGGGCGGCCCGGCCGCTGTGCTTTCCGAGCACGAGGTCGGTTCGCTCCAGGCCCACGTCCTCCGGCCGCATGATCTCGTAGGTGCTCCGCTCCTTGAGCATGCCGTCCTGGTGGATGCCCGCCTCGTGGGCGAAGGCGTTGCGGCCCACGATCGCCTTGTTGCGCGGCACCTGGATGCCCGTGATGTTGGCCACGAGCCGGCTCGTCGGCACGAGTCGGCGGGTGTCGATCCTCGTGTCGCAGGCGTAATGGTCGCGCCGGGTCTTGAGCGCCATCACGACCTCCTCCAGCGAACAGTTGCCGGCCCGCTCGCCGATGCCGTTGATCGTGCATTCCACCTGGCCGGCTCCCGCCTCGACGGCGGCAAGACTGTTGGCCACCGCGAGCCCGAGGTCGTCGTGGCAGTGCACGCTGATCACCGCCTTGTCGATGTTCGGCACGCGGTTCCGCAGTGCGCCGATCACACGGTGCATCTGCAGCGGCGTGGCGTAGCCCACCGTGTCCGGGATGTTGACGGTCGTGGCACCGGCGGCGATCACCGCCTCGACGACGCGGCAGAGGAAGTCGATCTCGGTGCGGGCGGCGTCCTCCGGGGAGAATTCGACGTCGCCACACAACGACCGGGCCCGGGCCACGCCGGCGACCGCCCGGGTCAGCACCTCCTCCTCGTTCATCCGCAGCTTGAATTCGCGGTGGATCGTGCTCGTGGCCAGGAACACGTGGATCCGCGGATGGGGGGCGCGTTGCAATGCCTCCCAGGCCCGGTCGATGTCGGCGTCGTTGCACCGCGCCAGGCCGCAGACGGTGGCGCCCGTGACGGTGCCGGCGATGTCGCGGACGCTCTCGAAGTCGCCGGGTGAGGCGATCGGAAAGCCGGCCTCGATCACGTCCACCCCGAGTTGCACGAGCGCCTGGGCGACCTCGATCTTCTCGGTGCGGTTCATGCTCGCGCCGGGCGACTGCTCGCCGTCGCGGAGCGTGGTGTCGAAGATGCGGATGGAGCGGGGCGACGTCATGGGCATGGGCTCGGCGGACGGCGTGGGGACGCGGCGCTAGGACGCCCCGCATCGTACCGCGGCCGGCGTGCGAACGCAGCCGGCAGCGGTGTCGGGCGCCGATGCGACTCGGTGGTACACTCCGCCCCATGTCCGTCGAACGCGTCATGGCACCGTCGTCTGCCGGTGAACCCGAGCGCCACCGCACGACCGTGGCCTCCGGTCGGGAGCGGCTGCGGCGCGGTCTGACCGGGGGGGTGATCCTGGCGGCCGGCGCGGCGGCCTGGTGGTGGCTGTCGACCCATCACTTCGGCGGACTGGCTGGGCACGGGGCGCCGTCCGACGCCGACGCGGAGGCGACGGTCGCCGCGGACGCGAACGTCGTCGCCCTGCCGGAGGCGGCAGCCCGGGAGGTGACGCTCGAGCGGGCCGTCCTGCGGCCGCTCCGCGACCAACTCACCGTGCCCGGCCGGCTCGACTACGACGCCCGCCGCCGCCTGAGCTACAAGTCGCCCGTGGACGGCATCGTGGCGCGGGTGCTCGTGAACGTGCGACAGAAGGTGGCGAAAGGCGAGCCCCTCGCCGAGATTTCCAGCCCGGACGTGGGCCAGGCCCGGGACGATGTCCGCCGCCGCGAGGCCGATCGACAGATCGAGAGCAAGGCCGCCGACTGGGCCGCCACGATCGCCACGAACGTCGACGACCTGCTGGATCAACTCGAAGGGCATCCACCGCTCGAGCAGGTCGAAAGCCGGTTTCGCGATCGCGTGCTCGGCGCCTACCGGGAGAAGATCCTCGCTCCCTATTCCCGACTGCTCTACGTGGAGAAGGTGATCGCCGGCACGCAGCGGCTCGGAGCGGGGGGCGTGCTCTCTGGGCGGATCGTCGAGGAGCGGACGAGCAACGTCGAGGTGGCGCGGGCGAGCTTTGCGGCGGCCTGCGAGGAGGCCCGGTTCGAGACGCGGCAGGCGCATGACCGCGCCCGGGCGGCCCTCGAGCAGGCGGATCGGCTGGTGCAGGTGGCCCGCGAAAATCTCCGGACGCTGGTCGGGAGCAAGCTCGAGGCCGACACGGCCGGTGCGGTCACCGCGGATGCCGAGGAGAGTCCGGGCGAGGTCAACGCCCTGAGCGCCCTCGTGCTGCGCACGCCGTTCGACGGCGTCGTGGAGGAAATCTTCATGGCCCGCGGCGAGCGGGTGCAGGCTGGCGACCCGCTGTTCGTCGTGGCCGACACGTCAACGCTGTGGGTGCAGGCCCAGATCAACGAACGTCAGTGGACGCAGGTGGAGTTGGCGGAGGGGCAGGAGGTTCGCGTCCAGGTGCCCGGCACCGTCGAGCACCTGGCCGTGGCCCGGATCAGCCACGTGGGGGCCACGGTCGACGAGGCGACCCGCAGCGTGCCCCTGATCGCGCAGCTGAAGAATGACGACGCCCACTACAAGCCCGGCATGTTCGTCTGGGTCGCCCTGCCGGAGGGCACGAGCCGTGAGGCGCTGGCAGTGCCCGCCGACGCCGTGCTGCGGCACGAGGGCCAGGCCTTCGTGTTCGTGCCCGAGGGCGATGGGCGATTCCGGCGGGTCGACGTGGAGACCGGCATCGAGAGCGACGGCTTCGTCGAGGTGACCTCGGGCATCGACGCCGGCCGCGAGGTCGTCACGCGCGGTGGCTTCGTGCTCAAGAGCGAGCTTCTGCTCGAGGACGACCAGTAGACGCGGGGGACGGCAGGTGCTCACGGGCCTCATCGAATGGTCGCTCGCCAATCGGGCGCTCGTGATCGCGGCCTTCGTGCTCATGGCGCTCGGGGGGGCGTTCGCGGCCACGCGGATTCCCGTCGATGCGGTGCCCGATCTCGTGAACGTGCAGGTGCAGGTCGTCACCGAGGCGGGATCGTTGCCGCCGCTGGAGGTCGAGCGGACGATCACCTATCCGGTGGAGATGGCCATGAGCGGCCTGCCGGACGTGGAGGAGCTCCGCAGCATCTCGCGGCTCGGCATCTCGCTCGTGACCATCGTCTTCACGGAGGGCACCGACATCCTGCGGGCCCGGCAACTCGTGCAGGAGCGGTTGCCGCAGGCCAAGGCCGCGATCTCCGTCGCCGAGGCCGAGCCGCAGCTCGGCACGTTGAGCACGGCGCTCGGTGAGATCCTGCAGTTCGAGGTTCGCGGGCCCGGCAAGAACCTGATGGAGTTGCGGAGCATCCTCGAGTGGGAGATCGCCCCCGTGATGCGGACGGTGCCGGGCGTGACCGACATCAACGCCCATGGCGGCCATGCCAAGAGCTACGAGGTGCAGGTCGATCCCGACCGGATGTCGTCGCGCGGCGTCACGCTCGGCGAGGTGCTCTCCGCGCTCGATCGTAACAACGCGAGCACGGGGGGCGGTTACGTGGTGAAGAACGGCGAGCAGCGGTTCATCCGCGGCGAGTCACTGCTGCGGAGCGTCGAGGACATCCAGGCGGTGGTCGTTCGCAGTCCGCCCGGGGCGGTGCCGGTGCTCGTGCGCGACGTCGGCACCGTGGCGGTGGCACCGCTCGTGAGGCAGGGGGCGGCCACCCGCGACGGCCGCGGCGAGGTGGTCACCGGCATGGTCATGATGATCCGGGGCGAGAACAGCCGGCGGGTCGTGGCGGCCGCGAAAGAGAAGCTCGAGGGGCTGCGGCCCGGGCTGCGGCGCAAGGGTGTCGAGATCGAAATCCTCTACGATCGTTCCGACCTCATCGCGCGCACGCTCGACACGGTGCTCCACAATCTCGCCGAGGGGGGGCTGCTCGTCATCGGCGTGCTGTTCGTGCTGCTGGGCGACGTGCGCGCCGGGATCATCGTGTCGCTCGCCATCCCGCTCTCGATGCTGTTCGCCTCGAACCTGATGCTGGCCTGCGGGATCCCGGCGAGCCTCATGAGCCTCGGCGCCATCGACTTCGGCCTCGTCGTCGACAGCTCGGTGATCATGGTGGAGAACTGCGTGCGGCGGCTGGGGCTCGCGCCGCCCACGGTCTCGAAGCTCGACGTCGTTCGCGACGCGGCCGTCGAGGTCCGAGGGCCGACGATGTTCGGCGAGCTCATCATCGCCATCGTCTATCTGCCGATCCTGTTTCTGGAGGGCACCGAGGGCAAGCTTTTTCGGCCCATGGCCCTGACGGTCCTGTTCGCGCTGCTCGGGTCTCTGGTGATTTCGCTGACACTCATGCCGGTGCTGGCCGCGACCGTCTTGAAGCGGCAGGAGGAGCACGAGCCGGCCATCATGCGGGCCTTTCATCGGGTCTACCGGCCGTTGGCCCGCCTCGCCGTCTATCATCCCGTGATCATCAGTCTGGCCGCCGTGGCGCTCGTGGCGGTGAGCGTTCCGCTCGCGTTCCGCCTCGGCGCCGAGTTCATGCCGCGGCTCGACGAGGGCGACCTGCTCGTCGAGATCAACCGCCTGCCGAGCGCTACGCTCGAGGACTCGATCCCGCTCACCGGCCGCGTGGAGCAGGTGTTGCGGGAGTTTCCCGAGGTGCGGACGGTGTTCTGCAAGACCGGCCGTCCCGAGATCGCCAATGACATCATGGGCGTCCAGCAGACCGACGTGTGGGTCATGCTGAACCCGCGGTCCGACTGGCGGACCGGTGTGACACGCGACGTCCTCGTGGAGCGGATGGCCACGGCACTCGCGGAGGCCGTGCCGGGGGCGAACTTCGGCTTCAGCCAGCCGATCGAGATGCGGGTCGACGAACTTGTGGCCGGCGTGAAGGCAGACGTGGCCGTGCTCGTGTATGGCGACGACCTCGCCACGCTGGGCGACCTCGGCAAGACGATCGAGGCCACGCTGCGGGAGATTCCCGGCGCGGCCGACGTCCGCGCCGACTGGCAGGCGAACGTGCCCACGCTGCGAATCGACGCCCGGCAGGACCAGCTGGCCCGTCACGGCATCGACGGTATCGACGTGATGCAGACGGTGGCCGCGATGGGTGGCATCCAGACGGGGGTCGTGTACGAGGGGCGGCCGCGGTTTCCGCTCACGGTGAGGTTTCCGCGGGCGTGGCGGGAGGACGAGGAACTCGTGCCACAGATCCCGGTCGGCACGGCGGGGGCGCGACCGGTGCCGCTCGGCGAGCTGGCCGACGTCCGCGTCGAGGAGACCCCGCCGTCGATCGAGCATGAGAACTCCCGGCGGCGGACGTTCGTGTCGGCCAACGTGCGGGGCCGCGACGTCGCCAGCTTCGTGCGCGAGGCGCAGGCCCGCATCGGCGAGCGGGTGACATTGCCTCCCGACTACCGGATCGAGTGGGGGGGTGACTTCGAGAACCTGCTGTCGGCCAGCCGGCGGCTCGCGCTGATCACCCCCGTCGTGCTCGGGCTCATCGCGATGCTGCTCTACACGAGCTTCAAGTCGCTGCGACTGGCGACGCTGATCTTCGTCGCCGTGCCGGTGGCGGCGTCGGGGGGCGTCGCGGCGCTGGCCCTGCGCGGCATGCCGTTCTCGATCGCCGCGGGCGTGGGCTTCGTGGCGCTGTTCGGGGTGGCCGTGCTCAACGGCCTGGTGTGGGTGGCCGGGGCGGAGCACGCCAGGGCAGGGGGGCTCTCGGCGCGGGAGGCCGCGGTGGTGACGGCCGACGTCCGCATCCGGCCGGTCCTCATGACCGCCCTCGTGGCGAGTCTCGGATTCCTGCCGATGGCGCTGGCGACGTCGTCGGGGGCCGAGATTCAGCGGCCGCTCGCCACGGTCGTGATCGGCGGCATCGTCACGAGTACGCTGCTCACCGCCTTCGTGGTGCCGGCGATCTATCCGTGGTTCGTGCCGCGGCAGGCGACCGCCGGCGGGTGACGGGCGGCCGGGCAGCCGGCGGGAGGCAAGGCGATGACGCTCGGTGAGCTTCAGGCACTCATCCGCGGAATGTATCACGACAAGGATGCGGCCCGCGGCGTCGAGGGCACGTTCATGTGGTTGGTCGAGGAGATCGGTGAGCTCTCCACCGCCCTGCGGGAGCACGCGGCCGGCGACCGCGGGCCGGCGGCCCACGAGGCCCTCGCGCTCGAGTTCGCCGACGTCCTCGCCTGGCTGGCAACGATCGCCAACGTGGCCGGCGTCGATCTCGACGCTGCCGTGCGCCGCAAGTACGGCGCCGGCTGCCCGGGTTGTGGCCAGTTCGCCTGCACCTGTCCCGACGCGGAGAAACCATGAGCCGTTCCACCATGAGGTGGCCGCCGGCTGCCGGTCGCGGATCACGCTCCGCTGTGGTCTGGCTGCTGGCGGGCGCGGCGGCGGCCGCCGCCCCGCCCGCCCTCGACGTGACGACCGGCTTCGCGGGCCGTTCGCGGGCGGGAGCGTGGACGCCGCTGATGGTCTCGGGCGCGCGGCCCGGCGACGAGCTTCGCGTCGGCGTCCAGGATCCCGACGGGATGTTCGTGTGGTCGCCCCCCGAGCGGGTCGATGCGGCCGGCGGCCCGGTGCGGTTCCACGTGCGGTTCGGCCGGCCTGCGGGCCGCGTGAGGATCGAACGCGTCTCGGCCGACGACACGGTGGATGTGACTGTGCCGGCGCCGCTGCCATCCACAACGGAGGTCGTGCTCGTGGCGGGCGACCTGCCCGCGGTGGGGCGTGCGGTGCGGCTGCTACCGCGGCGCGACGGGGGCCGGCCTGCGGTGATCCCCCTGCCAACGCAGGCGGATGGAGTTGCGGTCGTGGCCGGGGGCTCCGCGATGGACTTCGACGCCGTCGACACGGTGGTGGCGTGCGGCTCGTCGCTCGGCGCCGTCGAGTCGGGCGTGCTCGAGGGCATCGACGCCTGGATCCGGGCCGGTGGCCGTCTCGTGCTCGCGGCCGGCACGTCGGCCAGCGCGATCGTGACCGCCGGTGGTCCTGCGGCCGGCTGGCTGCCCGGGCCGGTGGCCGAACTCGTGCCGCTGCGCCGCGTGGCGGCCATCGAGACCCATGCGCGGGCCTCCGGCCTTGCGGAGCGTCCCGCGGCGGCGGGGCTGCGGGTGCCCGTGCTGGCGAATCGTCGGTCACTCGGCGGCGTGGTCGACGTCTTCGAAGGCGGAGCGGCGACGGATCTGCCGCTCGTGGTCCGACGCGCGCATGTCTTAGGCACGGTGACGTGGATCGGGCTCGATCTCGACGCGGAGACGTTTCGGGGCTGGCCCGGCACCGACACGCTGCTCGCGCGGGTGCTCGGCGGCGGCGGGATCGAGGCGGATGCAGTCCGCGTCGGCGGTGCCACCGGCC
>CAIXGY010000210.1 GCA_903919035.1 uncultured Planctomycetaceae bacterium
CGAACCAGATCTGGAACGGGAAGGGGACCGGGCAGAGACCGGCGGATTTCTCGGGCGTTTCGCAAAGGTGCTGCCTCGTCAGGGAACGCACGACGCGGGTCGCCCCGACTGATCGGAAACCCTTGGGTTTCCAAGCTGATCGATACCGCCCGATGGTCGGACGACGTCTGGGTGTTCACGCCCAAGACCCTCAAGTTGAGTGGGCGGGAGGATGCGCAGCCGCTGCGAATCACGGGGGGCGCGGAGGGGCAGAAGGTAGTCCCGCCATACCTCCTGCGGGCCAGCTCGCCGCATCGTTTCATCCCATCCCGTGCGATACGGAGCACGACCGTAACCGCCAGCGGCGGTAGTCGCGAATGTCGCCGATGACGCCGTCGCAACTCGCCCGCATGAAGGGCCGCTGCTGGCGTCGGCCGCCAGGCGATCGCTACACCACGGCCGGTTACCGCCGGGCCATCATGCGGTCGACTGCCGTGTCGCGCAGCACGTTCGGCTGTGGTTGACCTGCCCCCGTGTATGGAACCAGGTGTCATCAGGAGGGGCAGGTCACCGCCGGACTTGTGTCACTAGGCAGCATCACTGCGGACATTCGTGGCGCGTCGGTACGCCTCGATTGCAACAATGATCGCATCCAGCGCATCGGCGAGGTTTGTTTGGCCGCTGTCGAATGACTGGGTTGCCGCCTTGATTTCCGCCAGTGTCAGGACAGCGATGCTTGCGGGGGTCCGACAATACTTGGCAGACATGAGTGCCTCCTTGCAGTTGTATTCGCTGATGCATCTTGCTCGGCGATGAAGGCACCGTAGCAGGGGTCACGGGCCCCGTCTGTCACCACCCACGCGCGGGCGAGTCCTGTTCCCGTTTATGGTCTTCATCACGCAGCCGGCTATGATCCGGATGAGTCGGGTGGGGCCGTAGTCACCCTGCAGTGGCGACGTCGTCCCATGGCTGGAGATGGTGAGGGGCCATGGACGGTGATTCACGCTCGCCGTACCCGCATTTCACCTGGCTGGCCCACTGGCTGTCCGTTCAGTCGCCCCGAGTCTTCGATGTCCATCGGTGCCGCCACGTCACGCACCGCGTGCTGTTGACGACGAGTGGCGATGCAGGCATCCGGTGGCATAGGCGGGGCCTGGAAACCGTGTTCCATGCGGCAGCCGGCGAGATCGGGTTCTTCCCGGGCGACGGTGATGTGCACACGATGTCCATCACGACGTCCGCAGGTTTTGCGGCATACGATGTCATGATTCCAGCGTGGCAAGTTCAGCGCTGGTGTTCGGCCGAAGGTCTGCGGCAACCGCCGGAGTTCCAGGCAGTGCCGATGTTTCGGGACGCATTGCTCGAGGCCTGCCTGCTTCGGCTGTCGTCGAGAGAGGACGGGCGACACGTATCGGAGGAAATCGGCGACGAAATTGCAGCCCGGCAGATCGTGATGCGGCTTTGCGTTCTCGTCGGTGGCGAGATGCCGGAGTGGCGCAGAGATACGAGTGTCTTCGCGCCGGACGTGATGCGGCGGGTCGTTGCCTACATCGACGCGCACCTCGGCGGGCCGGTGTCTCTCGAGTGCATTGGAAAGACCGTGGGTCTGTCTCCCGGACATTTCGCCAGAAAGTTTCACCATTCCGCTGGCGAGAGCCTGTGCCGTTTCATGAACCGGCGACGCATCGGTGCGGCGTTCGCCCTGCTGCGGTGCCGCGGGGCGCCTCTTGCACAGATCGCCTTGGATCTCGGGTTTTCCTCGCAGAGCCATTTCACCAGGCTGTTCAGCGGTCTCACGGGAATCACGCCGAATCAATTCAGGCGTTCGCACCAGCGGACGATTGGTTGAGAGCGACGCTCGAAACGAGCCTGCTGATTCGAATCCAGGTCTTCCCCGTCACCCAAAAGCCAGTCAGCGTAAGATGCCGCACGGCGTACGTCGTTCCTTCGTGCCATGCAGCACGAACAACCCCGGGTAAAACACATGAGTCATCCACTGTCGACATCCGCCTTGTCCAAGGAACTCGCGGAGATTGCACTGGCCATGCAGGCGGAGCGAACCGGCCATACCCCCAAAGCCGTGACCGTCGTCGCCAGCGAGGAGACGGTTGTCCTGACGTTGCATGAGGCGCTGACGCCAGCCGAGAAGATTCTGGCTCGCACGGAGACTGGAGCGGCGAAGGTTGAGCAGTACCATCGGGCGTTGTTCGCCGTGTCGTGCGATGAACTCAGAAAGGAGATCCAGCGGTTGACCGGGCGAAAGGTGCGGGAAGCGGCAGTCGTCGTGGAGCCGGCGACCGGCGCGATCGTCCATGCGTTCACCAGCGGGACGGTGGTGCAGATCTTTCAGCTGGAACCACATGGAATGGCGACGCAGGTGTCGGCTGGGACTCCGTCACAGGGCGACCAAACCCCCTGCGGATGATGCTTCGCAGTCAGCCAGTCCGCGGCGAGAGCGGAGGCCAAGGCAGTCGGGCGATGCTCAACGCGTAGGCCCGCGAGATCGTCAAGCGGCGGAGGATGTGTTCGGTGGGTCGTCGTGGGTGCCTTCCTGGGGGCGCGGCACGTCCACGAAAGCCTCGCTGCCCCGCCGTGGAGCAGCGGGCCGGCGAGGTTTTGCGGCCCGTGTGATGGGCGGAGCCGGCTATTCGATGACGGTGCCGCGTCGCAGGGCTCCGCGGCCGAGGACGTACACCAGAAACCCGACCGGGCCGGACAGGAACGTGAGCACGAGCGCCACGGTGCGCAGCGCCCAGGGCAGCCCGAGCTTCACGCTGTCCCTCGCGATCCACGCCCCGACGACCATGTCGAAGACGAGGTAATGCGTCCAGGCCGCGGCGAACACCCAGTCGTCGCCGAACGCCTGGCGGAGCCCGGCGAGCGTCATCACGTCGCCCGGTGGAGGCCCGTTCACGGCGAGCCGCCAGCCGATCACGGCGGCATACGCAAGAGCCAGCAGGCCGGGCACGACCACCGCGCAGAGTACGCCCGAGACGAGCCTGCGGCCGGGAAACGCGACGAGCCCGATCCAGACCAGGAGGGCCAGCGTGTTCGTGGCTTGAAAGAATGCTTCAGCGGTCATGAATCGAGCCTGCGTGCCGGGGGCTCCCGCGGGGGAGGACCGCGGCAGTATGACGACTCGGCGGCGGAAGATGGATCACGAGGCGCCGATCGGAGTTCTCGGCTACGATCCGGATATCATGTCTCCGCGCGGGTCAGTGTCGGTCGGTGTTGCAGCCCAACCGGGTGGGCCGTCCGTGTCGCCCCTAGGCCCCGGCGCGCCGACCGGAAAGGCTGCCGTCGGCCTGGAGTTGACGGCCGCAGACGAAGCCCTCGTCGCCCGTGCCGCCGCGATCCTCGCTCATGCCGACATGACCGAGGGCGAGCGCCGGGTCCGGCTGCACGTCGTGCGGGCCGCCCTGACCGGCACCGTGATCCGTCCCTCCGACGATTCGCCGGAGATGCGGAACCCGGCCTATTGGGTCCTCGTGAACGACCGCTTCGTCGTGGCTCCCGGCATCGCCCCGGTCGATGCGATCGCGGATCTCTGGGTGGTGCACGGCGCCGACGGTGTTCCGGTGCCGCGGATTCGCTGCCTGAAATACACGACGTTGGTCCTGATTCAGGGCATCATCCGGCATTTTCACGACACAGAAAACGCCCTCGGCCTGGAGGCGATCAACCGCCTCCTCGGCCGGCGCGTGATTCCCGAA
>CAIXGY010000211.1 GCA_903919035.1 uncultured Planctomycetaceae bacterium
GGCAGAACGAGATCGTGAGATGGCCAACAAACAATAATTTTGATAATTTTTGGATTATTTGTGGTGGGCGCGGATCTCGATCCGCGCCTTTTCATAATCGATGCAACACGGGCGTCGTGCCCGTCGCTCACTCGATGCTGCCCTCGCTCCGCAATCCTTGCTGCGCTCGGCCAGCAACGCCGGCTCAACGGCACGGGTATCCCCCACGCCTTGCCGGTCCAGAGCCGGTTGGGCACACAGGCAAGCTGTGAATGAACTGCGCTCCCGCCCGCGACGGTCGCGTGCGAGCCGTATTACTTTTCGATCTTCGTTCCCCAGACGCTACCGCGTGTGAAGTTCTTGCGGATCGGCCGCAGCCGCTCCAGAGCAGCGGCATCGGGTGGCACCTGGACGGGGGTGAACGTGCCGCCGAAAGCCTCCGCGATGTCGACAAGATGTTGGTTGCAGCCCTGCTGCTCGCGCACCTTGTCCGGATCGAGTTTCCCGGTCCGTCGGTCGAACGGATTTTGCTGCATGCCGAAGGTGTGCACGACCGCGGTTCCAAAATCGGCGGACAGCATGCAACGCTTTTGGGCGTCGAAGTCCCGGCCATCCGAGAGGAAATAGACGACATCTGCGTTCAAACCGGTCGCGATCTTGACGGCCTCACGGAGCCCCCGCACGCCGCCGGAACAGAGTTCCACCGTGGCGAGCCACGTCTGCAACCGCTGCTTGTTTGGGGCGGTGGCCGGTTGAAGTTGATCGACCGGTTCGGGATGAAACATCGGATAGGCGGCATCGCTGTAAAAAATCACGAAAAACGACTGCCCGGGCCGCAGCGATTCGATCGCCCGCGCCACCTCCGCCAGAACCATGTGGAAGCCGCCGTCGCGATAACTTGGCGAGTTGTCGCAGATGAAGCAGACGTTCTTCGCTGGGCTTGCTTGACCGAAGAAGGTCGCCGCCCCACCTCCGCCGCCTCCGGACCCTCCGCCTCCGCCTCCGCCCCGGCCGGTGCCGGCCGCTGCGGTGCCGGCCCCGCCGATCGAGGCCAGCATGTCGCCCGCGGAGAAGTCGGCCGGGATGCTGCCGGCAGGCTCGGGGGATGGCGCGGCGGCGGCGAGGCTCTCGACGGCGATCGCTTCGGCCGTCATCGGCTCCACGTCGAGCGACGGCAGTTCGGCGACCTCCGTCGCCTGCTCGGTCTCCTCGGGAGGGCTGATGTCCGTATCGAGTTCGACCGGCACCGAGTCGTCGATGATCTCGTCCTCGGACGCTCCGGAAATGATCACGGGGCGCTCGGGCTTCGCATCGACGGCGACGAACATCATCGCCAGGAGCAGGAGCACGATCACGTGCATCACCGCGCTGAAGACCGCGGGCCCGGCAGCCCGCACCCATGTCCGTCCGGAATCGGCCGCCGACGGTCGCGGGACGCTGACCGTCGGCTTGCCATGACCCGGCGTCGGCGGCCCGGGCTGTCTGGGCTTCGTTGTCCGGCGCGTCATGGCGGCAGCCGGCGAAGGAGGGGCTCCGTCGCCGGGGCTCCGCACGGGGCGTGCATCATCGAGACTCATGAGTTCACCGTGCTGCACCCGGCACCGGGATGAATCGCGACGGCGGAACGACGCGAATCGTCGCCACGGAGTGGAGTATAGGGCCTTTGGGAACGCGGTCGCCAGCAGTGCGTCGCCAACGCCCGCCGCCATGACGGTGGGGTGCCGACGCCGCGGATCAGTAGCGCTCCACTGGGGATCGACTGCCGGACTCGGTGCTTCGCTGCCGCGCCCGCTCCTCGCCGAGCGTGGCCACCCGCAGGTCCCAGGTCTCCTGCGTCAACGCATCGAAGGCGGATCGCGACCACGGCGCGGGCGGCTGCAACCGCGCCTTGAACTCGCTCACGCGTCGCAGCGCCGCTTCGCGGACTCGGCCTGGCTGGCTTGCAAGAACGCATTTCGCCCGCTCCAGGAGTTCCACGCGGTGGCAGATCATGAGCTGATCGTTGCCGGCTGCCAGGGCGAGGGAAATCACGTCGTCGAACCCTGCCGTGTCGAGGATCGCCCCCATGTCGAGATCGTCGGTCATCACCAACCCCTCGAATCCGAGGTCGCGCCGCAGCAGCCCATCGACGACCACCGGCGACAGCGAGGCGGGGCGAATCACGTCGTCGAGGGACCCATAGTGGACGTGCCCGATCATCATGGCGTCGACCAGCGGCACGAAGTGGCGAAACACAGACAGTTCGTGCGCTTCCAGATCGGCCCGCCCGCGGTCGATCTTGGGAAACGCGTGGTGTGGATCCTCTGCGGCCAGCGAATATCCGGGGAAATGCTTGCCGCAACTCGCGACGCCGCTCCCGCGAAGCGCGGCGTTGAACTCGCCGGCGAAGGCGATCACCTCGGCTGCGGTCCGGCCATAACAGCGGCCGCGGAGCGAGTTGTCGGCATCGTCGTCGAACGAGATGTCGAGGACCGGGCAGAGATCGACATTGAACCCGAACAGCCGCAGGAGCCGGCCGGTCACGGCGCCGTGCCGCCACACGAGCGACGGATCGCCGCGGTCGCGGAGCTGCCGGGCACTCGGTGGCTCCTCGCCGATCAGTCGTAGCCGGGAAACACGCCCCCCCTCCTGGTCCACGGTGATGACGGGCTCGACGACGCAGATCTCCCGCAGGTCGTCGGTCAGCCGGCGAAGTTGCTCGGGGGACTGGATGTTGCGACCGAAGAGGATGAATCCGCCGGGCTGCACGCGGCGGAGCAGCGCGGCGGTGTCGGCATCGAGCGTCGGGCTCGGAATCCCCACGAGCAGCAGCTGGCCTGGGTCATCGGTCATCTCACGCCTCCCTGATGGAGCCTCATGCGGCCCGCCCCCGACCTTCGGCCGGATCGAGCGGGATGAACGCCGTGGCCACGAGCCCCGGGATCGTCGCCGCCATCACCAGCGCGAAGAACATGGGATAGCCGACCATCTCCTGGATCCAGCCGCTCACCATCCCGGGAAGCATCATGCCCGCGGCCATGAAGCCCGTGCAGAGGGCGTAGTGCACGGTCTGGTGCTCGCCCCGCGCCACGACCATGCAGTAGACCATGTAGGACGTGAAGCCGAAGCCATAGCCGAACTGCTCCAGCCCGACGGCGAGTGAGATCATCCACAGGCTCTCGGGCTGCGCGGCCGCCAGCCATACGTACGCCAGGTTCGGCAGGTTGATCGCCAGCGCCATCGGCCAGAGCCAGCGGCCGAGGCCGTCGCGGGCCACCAGGATGCCGCCGAGGATGCCGCCCAGCGAGAGCATCACGATCCCGAGCGTGCCGTAGACGAGGCCCACCTGCGACGTCGAGAGCCCGAGGCCGCCGGCGGCGCGATCGTCGAGCAGAAACGGTGACACGAGCGACACGAGTTGCGCCTCCGCCAGCCGGTACAGCAGCAGGAAGGCGAGCATCCGCGCGATCCCCGACTTGCGGAAGAAGCTCAGCACCGGCTCGCCGAGGATGGCGAACGAGACGACCGGACCCGTGCGCCGGCGATCGCCTGCCGGCTGCGGCAGCACGGCGGCGTGGTAGCCGGCCGTGGCCAGGAACACACCGGCGAGGATCGCATAAGCCCACCGCCACGCCGACCGCACGTCACCGAGCGCCGTCTCGAGCGTGCCGGCCAGCATCACGAGCCCGCCGCGGCCCAGCACGTTGGCGATGCGATACGCGGTGCCGCGGATGCCCACGAAGAAGGCCTGTTGCCGGGAGTCGAGAGCGGTGAGATAGAGGCCATCGGCGGCGACGTCGTGGGTGGCCGAGAGGAAGGCCAGGGCGGCCAGCACCGCGATCGTGGCCGTGAGCGGACCGGCCATGCCCACGACCACCGCGAGCAGGCCCAGCCCCGCGGCGATCAGCAACTCCGTCGCGAGTGTCCAGCGGCGGCGGGTGGACACGCCCTCCACCACCATGCTCCAGGCCGGCTTGATCACCCACGGCAGGTAGAGCCATCCCGCGACCAGCGTGATGTCGCGATTGGAGACGCCGAGCCGCTTGAACATCACGGTCGCCAGAAACGTGACCACCACCATCGGCACGGCTTCGGCGAAGTAGAGGGTCGGCACCCACCACCAGGGGCTGCGGCCCGGCTCCGACTCCGTCGTGTCGCTCGCCTTCGCGCCGATCACGGGTGGGCCGCCGTCACGAGCCGGGCAGCCGGGCCTTCGCGGCCGTCGCGGGCCACCGCCGACACCAACACCTCGTCGACGCCGGTGGCGAGGTCATGACGCTCGGCTCGGCCCGGCAGGATCGTCGCGTGCCAGGCGTCGCCGCTGCGGGTTCGCACCAGCCACAACCAGGTGGGGGCGTGCGCGCCAGGCGGCGGGGCGAAGTCGATCCCCGTCGCACAACGCGAGATGGCCGGAGCCGCCGGGAGTGGCCCGTGCGGAGGGCGGATCGCAGGCACGAGCGCGGGCACGGCGTAGGGTCCGGCAGCGAGCTTCGTGGCCACTCCGTCCACGTCGTCGGCGAGCGCCTTCATGCTGAAGTGGATCGTGCCGCCGGCCCGGCCGTTGGCCCGCGTGGCCTGCACCTGCCGCACGATCTCCTCGGCCTCCC
>CAIXGY010000212.1 GCA_903919035.1 uncultured Planctomycetaceae bacterium
CCGACCAGAATGTCGCCCGGCCGCACGTAGGTGCCGATCCGGACGATGCCTCCCTCGTCGAGGTTGTGGAGCGCCCGCTCGCCGACGTTCGGGATGTCGCGAGTGAATTCCTCGCGGCCGAGCTTCGTGTCACGGATCTCGATGTCGTACTCCTCGATGTGGATCGAGGTGTAGACGTCGTCCTCCACCAGCTCCTGGCTGATGATGATGGCGTCCTCGAAGTTGAAGCCGTCCCACGCCATGAACCCGACGAGCACGTTGCGACCCAGGGCCAACTCGCCCTTGTATGTGGCGGCACCGTCGGCGATCACCTCGCCCTTCTCGACCTTCTGGCCCAGGGCGACGATCGGCTTCTGGTTTTGGCAGGTCCGCTCGTTGAGGCCGACATACTTCCGCAACACGTAGCGATCGACCGGGCCGGAGCCCGACGCAGGCCCGATCTCGATCGTGTCGGCATCGACATAGGTGACGGTGCCCTTGCGTGCGGCGCGGACGATGAGGCCCGAGTTGGCGGCCACGTCGCGCTCCATGCCCGTCGCCACGATCGGTGGCTCCGTGACAAGCAGCGGCACCGCCTGCCGCTGCATGTTGGAGCCCATGAGCGCGCGGTTGGCGTCGTCGTGCTCGAGGAAGGGGATCAGGCCGGCCGACACGCCCACCATCTGGCTCGGAGCCACGTCGATGTATTGGATCTCCTCGGCCGGCACGAGCACGAAGTCGCCGCGATACCGGGCGATGATGTTGTCGCCCACGAGCTTCCCGTCGACGACGGTCGCGTCGGCCGGCGCCAGATGGGCCTCGTGCTCTTCGTCGGCCCGCAGCCACACGACGTCGTCGGTGAGCCTCGACTTCGACACCTTGCGGTAGGGCGTGACGAGAAAGCCGTAGGAATCCACGCCGGAGTAGATCGCCATGCTGGAGATCAGACCGATGTTCGTGCCTTCAGGCGTCTCGATCGGGCAGATCCGACCGTAGTGCGAGATGTGGACGTCGCGAACCTCGAAACCCGCCCGCTTGCGGTTCAACCCGCCGGGGCCAAGCGCCGAGAGCCGCCGCTCGTGCGTGAGCATCGACAGGGGATTCGTCTGGTCGACCACCTGGGACAGCTCCCCGCGACCGAAGAAATACTCGATCGCCGCCGAGATGCTTTTGGGGTTGATGAGCGTCCGCGGCGACATTTCCGCCACGTCCTTGAGACTCATGCGCTCCTGCACCGTCCGCCGGAGCTTGAGGAACCCCTTGCGCAGTTCGTCGCTCGCCAGTTCGTCGATCGTCCGCAGACGCCGATTGCCGAGGTGGTCGATGTCGTCAACCTCGACGTCGCCGCCGCCGTCGCTCAACTCCAGCATGTAACGAATGGCCGCGATCAGGTCCTCTGCCCGCAGCGTCATCTCCGTCTCGGGCACGTTCAGGCCGAGCTTGCGATTGATGCGGAACCGGCCGACGCGGCCGAGGCGGTAGCGATTGGTGTCCTTGAACTTCTCGTCGAACAGGGCCCGCGCCTTGTCGAGGGCGGCCGGATTGCCCGGACGCAGCCGCTGGTAGATGCGCACGAGCGCGTCCTCGTGGCTCGGCGCCACTCCGGTGCGCCGCTTCGATTCGTCGGCGTCCTCGCGCAGGCTGTTGACGATGAGCGGGATCTTCTGCTCCTGCATGATCTCCACGGCCTTCAGCCCGGACGTGGCGATCAACTCGGCCTGGTCGTGGGTGATCTTGCAGCCCGCGTCGACGATGATCTCGCCGGCCCGGTCACTGCCCTTCGGGTAGACGATGTCGTCGACGGCGATCTTGCCCTCGAGCTTGGGCACGCTGCGGGCGCCCACGACCTTCTCGACGGATGTCTTGTAGAAGAGCTTCAGAATTTCCGAATCCCGCGTATACCGGGCATCCATCGCCCGGAGCAGAGTCAGCGCGGAGAACTTGCCGCTCTGGTCGATGCGAACCTGGAGCGTGTCCTTTTTGGAGACGTTGAACTCGATCCAGCTGCCGCGCTCCGGGATGATGCGACAGTTGTGGGTCTTCCGGTCGGCCGACTCGGTGTCGGCCACGAAGTCGATGCCTGGGGAGCGGTGCAGCTGGCTGACCACGACCCGCTCGGCGCCGTTGATGATGAACTCGCCACCTCCCAACATGATCGGGATGTCGCCGAGATACACCTCCTCCTCGATGGGCTGCTCACGCGTCAGCCGCAACCACACGCGGAGCGGACGCCCGTAGGTCAACCGCAGCTGACGGCACTCGTCTGGATCGTAGCGCGGCTTCCCAAGCTCGTAGCGCAGATACTCGATCTTGACCGTCCGGTCGTAGCTCTCGATCGGAAAGATCTCGCGCAGCACGCCCTCGATGCCGTGATCCTTCCGCTTCGCGGCCGGCACGTCGTACTGCAGAAACGCGTCGTAAAAGCGAGTCTGGATCTCGGTCAGGTCGGGAATTGCATGGCTGGCGCGGCGACTGCCGAAATGACGAACCTCGGTGGGCTGGAGGCGGCGGACGGCGCGGGTTGCCATATGCGGAATGCTCCTCGGTAATGTGCGACAACGGACGCGCGGCACGGCCACCGCGGCGACACCGAAATCTCGAAGCAACGGACCGGCGACGATCGCGAGACGATCGCGACGGGTGCGGCTGGGTCGTCGGCCCGGCGGTGCCGATCAGGCACCGGCCAGGCTGACTACTGGGACGACAGGACGGGAGAACGCGGAGGGTTGGGCAAGACCAAGATTCGGAACGCAAATACTATACCGAATCTGTCCCCGGTCGCAAACCGCATGGTTCACGCCCCGGGAAAAGGCACCTTTGTGGGCACCTACTTGACCGCAACCTTCGCCTTCGCCTCTTCCAGCTCCTTCTTGAGCTTCTCCGCATCGGCCTTGGAGATGCCCTCCTTGACCTTCGCGGGGGCGCCTTCGACCAGATCCTTGGCCTCCTTCAGGCCCAAGCCGGTCGCAGCCCGCACCACCTTGATGATGCCGATCTTCGCGTCCGCCGGAAAACTCTCCAGCACCACGTCGAATTCCGTCTTTTCGGCAGCGGCCTCGGCACCGCCGCCGGCTGCACCACCCGCCGCCGGAGCGGCCATCATCACCGCGCCGCCTGCGGCCGGCTTGATCCCGTGGACCTCGTCGAGATAGTCCGACAACTCCTTGGCGGCCTTGAGGGTCAGCCCGACGATCTTGTCGCCGAGATCCTTGGTCTCCTTGGAGAATTCACGCGTCGCTTCAGCCGTTGCCATCGCTCGAGATCCTTTCACGGAAAAAAGAGGGGAGCCCTATGTCTTACCACGTGTTTCGTCGGAGTGAAGCCCGCCCCGGAAATTTCCCGGGACGAGCCGACTCATGCCGCCGGAGGCTCGCCGCCACCGGCCTTTTCGAGGTCTTCTGCCCGGGATTTGAGCTGGCCGGCGAGCACACCACCCGCCGCCGTGATCTGACCGGCCAGGAGACCTGCCAGCGACGAGATTTGGCCTGACAGCAGCGACAACTGCTCCGTCCTGGTCGGCCACTTTGCCACCCGCTTGACATCGGCCGGGTCGAGCCGCGCCCCGTCCAGAGCACCACCGCGACACTCGAAGCCCTCGAAGTCCTTGACGCCCGAGAGCCGGTCGAGTTCCTTCGCGAGATCGACGACGTCCTCGCCGCCCCAGGCGACCGCCACCATTCCCGCCGCGTCGGTGAACGCCGGTTCGAGCGGTGTCCCGGTCACGGCCCGACGGGCCAGGCTGTTCTTCACGAGTTGCAGGTGGATCCGCTTCTTCCGCAATTGCTGTCGCAGTTGCGTGGTCTTTTGGGCGTCGAGTCGGCCGAGACTGACGACAATGACGTCACCGACGCCACCCAGGCGACCCTTCAGATCCTCGACCAGCAGATTCTTGACGGCCTTGCTCATGAGTCTGTCCTCGCGTTCGGGGGGCGGTCAGGCCGCCACCATGATGCCGGGCGTCATCGTGCCCGAAATGGAGATGCTCTTCACGTATTGCCCGCGCACACTCGCCGGCTGCATCGACAGGATGTGATCGATGAAGGCCCGGACATTGTCGGCCAATTTCCCAGCGTCGAAACTGAACTTGCCGACGACCGCATGCACGATGCCCGTCGGGTCGTTGCGAAACTCGACCTTGCCGGCCTTGTACTCGGCGACCGTCTTCTTGATGTCAGCGGTGACCGTGCCCGCCCGCGGACTGGGCATGAGGCCCCGTGGCCCGAGCACCTTCCCCAGCGGCCCCACGAGTCCCATCATGTCGGGAGCCGCGATGCAGACGTCGAAGTCCGTCCAGCCATCCTTGATCTTCTTGGCGAGATCGTCGGCCCCCACCTCCTCCGCGCCGGCAGCCTTCGCGTCATCCGCCAGGTTGCCCTTCGCGAACACCACCACCCGCTTCGACTTGCCGATGCCGTGTGGCAGCACGAGCGAACCCCGGATGATCTGGTCGGCCTGCTTCGGGTCGATGCCCAGACGCATGTGGATCTCGACGGTCTGATCGAACCTGGGGGGCGGAAACTTCTTCAGTGCCGCCACCGCATCGGCGAGAGGCAGCGGAGCATCGGAGGCGGGCTTGACGGCGAGCATCGCCCGCATGCGCTTGGTCGTTGACATGGTTCGGAAGGTGGTGAGTGGGAAAACGGGTGAATGACGTGAGCGAAGGACGAACTCAGCCCTCGACGGTGATGCCCATACTGCGAGCCGTACCCTCGATCATCCGCCGGGCATGGTCGCCGTCGCGGGCATTGAGGTCGGCTCCCTTGAGGCGCACGATGTCGTCGAGTTGGGCCTTGGTGACCTTGCCCACCTTGTCCTTGTTGGGCAAGCCGGAGCCCTTGGCGAGGCCGGCCGCCTTCTTGAGCAGGGCCGCGGCGGGCGGACTCTTCGTGATGAACTCGAACGAGCGATCGTTGTAGACGGTGACCACGACCGGGATCGGCATGCCGGCAGCCTCGCGGGTGCGGTCGTTGAACTGCTGCACGAACTGCCCGAGGTTGATGCCGAACCGCCCGAGCGACGTGCCCACCGGCGGCGCCGGCGTGGCCTGACCGCCCGGCACCTGGAACTTCGCCTGACCGACCATCTGCTTCGCCATCGTCCCGACCTTTCTGCGACCTGCCTGTGGGTTCGTTCGTCCGTCAGACCGTCTCGATCTGCCAATATTCGATGTCGACCGGCGTCGAGCGGCCGAAGATGCTCAGCATCACCGTCACGCGACCGTTGGCCTCGTCGATCTGCTCGACCTCTCCCTCGAAGTTCTCGAAGGTGCCCTCGTTGATTTTCACGCGGTCGCCCTTCTTGAAGTTGATCTTGAGTCGCGGCGCCTCTTCGGCCTTTTCCTCCGTCTTGCGGAGGAGTTTGGCCACGTCCTGGGGCAGCATCGGGGCGGGGCGGCCGGCCGATCCGGTGAAGTCGCCGATGCCTCCGGTCTCACGGACGAGAAACCACGTGTCGTCGTTGAGGATCATGTTCACCAGGATGTACCCGGGATACAGCTTCCGCCAGACCACCCGCTTTTTGCCGCCCTTGAACTCGGTGACCTGCTCCTTGGGCACGATCACTTCGCCAAACCACTTGTCCATTCCCTGCATGGAGATCCGCCGCTGCAGGGCTTCGCGGATCGAGTCTTCCCGGTTGCTCTGAACCTTGAGGATGTACCAGTGACGATCGCCCACCGGTGCGGCGGGCTCGGCCTTCGCGACCTCGACAGGACGCGCGTTTTCATCCCCGGCGAACGGATCCTCGAGGACGGCCGGAGTGCCGTCGTCCTCGTCCTCCTCCGGCAGGGCAGATGGAGCGGCTGCCGCCGCAGGCGAATTCGGCACCGATGCCTCGGGCGCCCCTCCGGGGACACCGGCAGCGGCATTCATCTCGTCGTCGAAAGACACGCTCATGGAAGGCTCCCGATCACCCGATCTGGAAGATGTTGCGAAGCACGATCCGCCAGAAGAGATCGTATCCGGCGAGAATCGCCGCCAGGGCGAAGATCAGGAAGATGATCACCGCCGAACTGCGAAACACCTCGTCGCCGCTCGGCCACGACACCTTGGCCATCTCCGCCTCGACTGCGATCAGGAACTCCGCGAACCGCGGCACGTTGACCGCCCGGAACGCAAGCCAACCGCCCAACGCCAGGAGCAACCCGGGCAGCAGAAACCGCACCAACCCGTAGTCGTCGCCGCCGACGAGGCTCGCAGGCACGAGCGACTGCAGCAGGGAGGTCGACCGCCACACCCCGAGGCCGATCGCAATCGCGATCGCCGCGAACGTAACCTGGCGGGCGACGCGGCCCTGGCTCGGCTTGTACGTGGCGGCGCTCAACAGCTCTCCCCAGAGACTGCCGCTCCGCACCTGATTTTCCTGAATGCCTGCCATGATCGGCTCCATGACCGTTCGCCGCCCGGGAAGCACGCCGCGGCGCGCCCCGTCGCGCGCCGCGGCTCTTTCCGTGCAGGGGCGGCGGGGATCGAACTCGCAACCTCTGGTTTTGGAGACCAGCGCTCTGCCAGTTGAGCTACGCCCCTGTGACGCCGACGGCCCGCGGAGCGGGCCGTCGGACGCGCCGGACGACGGTGTGTGGGTCTGGGTGGTGACTGCTCCGGGGTTCAGTCGAGGATCTTGGTGACGACGCCCGAGCCGACGGTCTTTCCGCCCTCGCGGATCGCGAAGCGAACACCGTCGTCCATGGCGATCGGCACCATCAGCTCGACCTCCATCTTGACGTTGTCGCCGGGCGAGCACATCTCGACACCGCCGAGCAGTTTGGTCGACCCGGTGACGTCGGTCGTGCGGAAGTAGAACTGCGGGCGGTAGCCGGCGAAGAACGGCGTGTGACGCCCACCTTCCTCCTTCGACAGCACATAGACCTCGCACTCGAACTTCTTGTGGGGCTTGATGGAGCCCGGCTTCGCGAGCACCTGACCACGCTCGATGCCGTCGCGGGCGACGCCACGGAGGAGGCAGCCGACGTTGTCGCCTGCCTGCCCCTTCTCGAGCAGCTACTTGAACATATCGACG
>CAIXGY010000213.1 GCA_903919035.1 uncultured Planctomycetaceae bacterium
CACGCGGTGGCCACCGCCCACGCGGCCGACCACTGCCTGGGCGTGGTGATCTACGGCGCGAAGGCGGTCATGGCCGCCGGGGGCTCGGCCGACGAGGAATGGGCCTGGCAGTTCGACCGGCTGCCTCCGCAGGTGCGCACGCTCGTCGTGTCGGCGCTGGCACGGCGACGCGCGTCGGCGGCGGAGGCCAGGGATCGTCGATGCCGGGGCTCGGGCCGCGTCACACGACGAGGCCGTTGAACAGTCGGTTGCGCGGCGTTTCGCCGGCGACACCGTCCGCCTGGAAGCCGAACGCGATCACGAGCCCCGGCGCGATCGCGGCGTTCCACGAGGCTGCTGTGATCGTGTAACGAGATCCGACGCGGCTCACCACGGAGGCATTCCAGATATTGGTGATCACGGCATCGAGGTCGAACTGGAGCGTCCAGCCGTTGATGGTGGTCGAACCCGTGTTCTGGATCGTGACGTCGCCGGTGAAACCCGTACTCCAGGCATTCGATTGCGCGTAGGTCACCGTCACCGGCGCCGCCCGATAGGATCCTTTGCCGAACAATGCGGTGTTGTTCATGAGCGTCACGTCGGAGTAGCTCACGGTGCCCGAATAGTTGAAGTCGCCGTTCGCCCAGTTCACGCCGGTGATACCGCCCATGTTGAATTTCTGGCCGTTGTTCATGAGCGCCATGTCGGTGGCGTTGATCGTTCCGTCGAGATTGCAGTCTCCGGGCGCCACCCAAGCGAGTCGCAGCGCGCTGTTGACCACGCGATAGCCGACGGCCCGCTGGCTGCCGATGCCGGCCGCCGAGGATCCGATTCCCGCCGCGCCAGCCCAGTCGCCGCCATTCCGTCCCAGGATGAGGCGGCTACGGATCGTCACCTCGTCGAAGCCGCCGGCCGCCACCGTGATCTGCCCGGTTCCCATGTCGATGCGCCCGCCGGCGGCGAGCGTGAGCGAGGCGAGCGCGACGGTTCCGTAGCCGCTCTCGAGCCGCAGCCTGGCTCCGTCGCGGACATCCAGCGTGCCTGCGGCGAGCGCGTCGACGTGCTGCACAACCAGGGTGCCTTCCTCGACGACCGTGCCGCCGGTGAAGGTGCCCGCCACCGTGAGCACGAGCGTGCCGGCCCCCCGTTTCACGATCCGGTCGCTCCCGGTGCGAATGGTCGCATCGATGACGGTCGTTCCGGCCGGCACGCTGATGGCGGTCGTATAGGTCCAGGTCACCGACGCCGTTGTGGCGTAGGCGTTGCCGACGGCGTCGACGATCCCGAGTCCCGGTCCGGTGAGCGACAGGACGTAGGTGCCGTCTGTCGCGGCGAGTCCGCCCAACATCAGCGTGTAGACGAGGTCGTCCTCGGTCAACAGCGTCGACCCGGCCAGCGACACGGCCTGACCGTTGCGGGTCATGACCAGGTCGGCGACATCGAAGCCGGTCACGAACTCCGAGAACATGACCGTCACCGAGTCGGCCGGGGACGTCGAGATTCCCGGCGCCGAGGCCTCCAGGGCGGCGGTGGGAGCCACGCCGTCGAGCGTCCAGGTGGCCGAGGCCGACTGCACCATCGCGTTGCCAGAGCCATCGCTGATTCCCGCGGTGTCTGCCGCCAGCACCAGATGGTAGGTGCCGGAAATCGACGTCGCCCCGATGATGCCGCCGAGCACGAACGTCTTGTTGTCGGTCGTCGTGAGCGTGGCACCGGCGAGGGGCGCGGTGAACCCGTCCCGCGTGAGGAGCAAATCGCCCAACGTGAATCCTGTGACTGCTTTCGAGAAGGTGATGGTGACGCTGGAGACGGGGGTGGCGGTGGTGCCCGGCGCGGAGGCCACGATCGAGGCCGTCGGCGACGTGACGTCGAGCGACCAGGTCGCCGTTGCTCCGACGGTCAGCGCATTGCCCGAGGCGTCGACGATGCCCGAGCCGGCCGCGCCGAGCGACAGCGTGTAGCTGCCGGCCGTCGACGTGATGCCCGACAGTCCATCCACGGTGAAGGTTTTGTTGTCGGCCGAGGTGAGCGTAACGCCGGCCAGCGACACGGTGGTTCCGCCGCGGGACAGGATGAGGTCGGCCAGGTCGAAGCCCGTCACGGCCTCCGAGAAGGACACCGTGACGGTCGCGACCGGCGTGGTCGAGGAGCCCGGCGACGACGGTGTGAGGGTGACCGTCGGCGGCGTGGCGTCGAGCGTGGTGTACTGCAGTTGCACCCAGTCGACGGCGGTGTTCGAGGAGAAGGCCAGGTTCAGCGTGCCGTCCTGGAGCGTGGCCAGCTGCGCTGCCGAGAACGTGAGTTCCTTCGAGGTGGCGTTGGTGTCGAGCGTCCCCCAGCCGAGGCTCGAATAGGTCTGGCCCGTCGTGGAGTCGAGGTACAGCTGGTCGAGGCTCGTCGACCCGCTCGTGGTCTTGATGCCCGCCACGAGCCGCGCCCAGGTCACCTGCTCGCCCGGGTTGAGCGGGATCGCGAGCGTCACCGGCACGACTCGATTGCCCGTCGCGTCGTCAAGGCTCTTCACGGTCTTGCCGGTGCTGGTGGCGATCTGGCCGGACCAGGCGACGGAGGCGGCAAGGCCGTCGGCCGTGGACACCGTGGCATACCGGTCGACATCACCGCCCCAGGCCTGCCGGTTGGACTTCGGCGACCATGACGACAGAGCTGTTACCGTCGGCGCCGTCGTGGGGGCGGCCTGGCCGGACTTCAGCGGCACCATCCACACGGCCAGCCTCTCGTTCGTCGTGCCCGTGTAACGGATCGTGAGTTTGGTGAAGCCGCTGTTGCTGGCCTGCCCTGCCACGGCCGGAGACGAGGGCAGCGATACCGCTTCGGTGAGGCTGAACGTGGCACCCGTGCCCGAGAGGATGCGGCACTGGAGTCGATTCGAGCCGATCGTGATCGTGGCCGTCTTGCCGTCGGCACTGATCGAGAAGAAGTTCGAGCGCGTGGCGTACGCCACCTTCACGTGCATGAACCAATAGATTTCGGGGGCGTTCGTGGCGGTGATCTCGTCCTGCACCAGCAGGCTGTCGTCCGTGCGATCGAAGCGGAAGCCCCGCTGGACCGTGGAGACCCGCATCTTCGAGTACAGATTCGTGAGATCGACGACGCCGATCGACTCGAGGTCGCTCGAGAGGCTCTTGATGACCGGGGCGTAGGCGGGTTTGCCCGCGGGATCCTTGAACACCTGGTCGGCGTTGACGGCCCGTTCGTTCGCATCGGTGCTCGAGAGGTAGTCGTTGGCGGTCGGGTTGATGACGAGCGTGTTCTGGCCCTCGGCCCGCTTGCGGTAGGCCCCGTAGTTGGTGCCTCCGACCTGCGCGAGCGAATAGGAATCGCGGCCCAGGTCGTCGGCCCACCGCTGACCCAGGGCGTCGTAGATGAACGAGCCGCCGTCGAGATTCTCGTGTTCGTCGACGCCCTTGTAGCCCCCCTTGAACATCACTGATGCGACGTTGTTGCTCCACGAGTCGCGCCACACGTTGACATGCTCGCTGTAGTTCGGCCGCCCCGACGTGCCCCACTGGAGGAGCGACGGGTCGCCGTAAAAGCCGGCGTCGGTGCGGGCAGCCGCGGCGCCGGGCGAAACGACCTGCCCCGACGCGGTGTCGCCGCGCTGGTCGTACCAGAGCAGCGACCACGGCGTCCGGAACGAGTGGACCGTTTGGTTGGAGGCGATGCCGTTGGTCACGATCGGCGTGGTGGTCGTCGAGCCGGAGCGATCCTGGACGACTTTCGCGACATCACCGCGATCGAAACGCTGCGCCAGCCAGTAGAACCAGGGGTCGCCGTTCTGCGACCAATCCCCGTCCGCGTAGGGATAGGTGCCGTTGTTGCCGTTTCCGGTCACGGTCGTCGAGATGCCGACGAGGTAGTTGGGGAGTTGCTGGAAGCCCCTCTCCTGCGACAGCGCGTAGTCGGTGCCCACGGCGTTCTGCAGGTTCGCCATCAGGCGGATCAGGTACAGGGTGCCGTAGCCCATGTAGCCCGGCCCCTCGTGCCAGCCGCCGTTCTCGCCCGCGAAGCGGAGCATCGACGACTTGAGCACGGGCCAGCCCTTCGCGAGCAGCGTCTCCGCCTCGGCCTTGTAATACTCCGGTGCGATTGCAAGCGCCGCGCTGCCGACGCCACCGATGCAGACGAACGCCCAGTTACCGTACCACTGCGTCCAGTAGTTCTTCGCGGTGCAGGTGTCGATGCAGGGCTTGATCGCCAGCGTGTAGAGTTTGGTGGCGATCTGCTGCCGCTCGGCAGCGGTGAACTTGGCGTACATCCAGTCGTAACAGACGGAAATTCCCTGCGAGACCATCGCCGCGCCAAGGAACTGGTAGCCGGTATCCCAGGTCGACCATTGGATGACCTGCTGGATGATCGCGTTGGCCTTCGTGAAGTATTTGAGGGAGTTGGTCTCGCTACCCTCGACGGCCGTCCTGAGTTTGTACGCGCCCGCCAGGAACGTGAGGTTGTCCTCCAGGCCGGCCAGGATCGGCTGCGTGCCTCCGGCTGCGGCCGTCGGTGCGGAGGAGGGCGGCAGATCGTCCGTGAGGTAGAGTTCGGCCCTGGCGATGATCGAGTCGTACCAGGTCTTGAACGAGCCCCCCTGGGCGACGAGGGCCTTGGCGCGGGCCAGCATCTCGGGGCTGGCGAGGATCCGGTCGCGGCCGGTCGACATGCCGTTGAGGATGCCCGTCGCGGGCAGCGCGGTCGTGGCGCCCCAGGGCTCGATGTTGTCGGAGTCGATGACGGCGATGGTAGCCGACGTGGGCGTCTTCCAGCCGACGGCCCAGTGGTTGTAGCCGCTGTTCTCCTTGTGAAGCACCTCGAAATAGTATCGCTGCCCCTGCACGAGCGTGACCGCGGTGGAAGCCTGTGACGCACTCGTCGTCCACGCGAGCGGTGCGGTGATCGCCGACGTGAAGGCGATCCGCACGGCATTGGCCGGACTGGCATCGGTCGAGAGCGAGAGTTGGCAGGCGTCGTTGCCGGCCACGTAGAAGACGTAGGGGCCGGACACGGAGGGCACGATGTAGCCGCGGATCCGTGATCCCGTGGAGTCGCCGACGTCCTGCTGGAGCGCTTGCAGGCTCGTGATCATCTGCCGATAGGCCGGCGCTCCGGCGTAGGTGGCGCTGCCGGTGAGATCGGAGATCGCGTTGCCGGGCACGTCGAGCCACGTCTCCTGGAGGGCCGTGCCGCGGTTGTCGACCGTGGCCGTGGCATTGAGACGGGCCTGGGGGATGACCTCTCGCACCTGGCTCGGGCTCGACCATTCGAGCTTCACGGTCGCGAACCCGGTGTTCTGAAAGTATTCGAGCTTGACCGTGGCCGGTTGGCCCGCGGTCAGCGCGACCTGCCCCGAGACCGTCTTCGCGCTTTGGTTCACCCAATTGTTGACGATGAGTTGGTCGTCGACCCAGAGCCGCACCCCATCGTCGGCGGTGAGGATGAAGGTGTAGAGCTCGGAAAACGCCGGCACGACCGCCCCCGTCCAACGCACCGAATAGGTGGTGTTCGCCACGTTGCTGACGGGAGCTGATGTGCCCCAGTCAAAATTGACCGTGGCGTCGGTCCGAGACAGCTTGGACGAGGTGAAGTCGGCGTTGTCGAAATACTGGGCGGAGAGTCCCTCGCCGGCGAGCAGGGCGCGGCGTTCCAGCAGCTCGCCCACCATGAGGCGGGCGGGCCGGACTCGGCGGCCGTGTCGTCGTCGTGATGGGGGAGACATGCCGGTTCCCTCCCCGTTGCTACGGGGCAAGGCTCACCACGGATCGACCAACCGCGACGTGATGGGACACCCGAATTCATCCTACCCGCTTCATTTCCCGCGGGATGGCCGGGCGAATTCCGTCCCTGTCATCTCTTTATGCGTCATGCCTCCAGCGGGTGGCGCGGTATGGTGGGTGTCTCACGTGTGGCCCACGCATGACCCGACGTTTACCGACGTTCGTCGTGCCGCTGCTCCTCGTGGTCACCGCCCCGGTGGGTGCGGACGAGGTCCGATACGGCCGCGACGTGCTGCCGATCCTGTCGACCCGATGCTTTCCATGCCACGGCCGTGATGAGGCGGCGCGACACGCCGGCCTGCGGCTCGACCTGGAGTCAGAGGCCAAAGCGGATCGTGCCACCGGGCGGGTGATCGAGTCCGGCAGCCCGGCCGCGAGTGGTCTGATCGAGCGAGTCACGAGTCGCGACCCCGATGTCGTGATGCCCCCCGGCGACTCCCACGAGCCACTCACGGCGGCGGAGGTCGAGACGCTTCGGCGCTGGATCGCCGAAGGCGCCGCGTGGGGCCGCCACTGGGCCTTCGAACCGGTCGTCAGGCCCGAGCCTCCCGACTCGACCGGCCGTGGGCCGGCTGGTTCCCCCATCGATGCGTTCGTCACGGCCCGCCTGATCGGAAGTGGACTCGAGATCCGACCACCTGCTTCGGCGCACACGCTTGCCCGCCGACTCGCGCTCGATCTTGTCGGCCTGCCGCCCGATCCCGCCGTGGCCGATGCCTTCGCCGCGAATCCGTCCGTCGCCGCCTACGAGCGTCTGGTCGATCGGCTGCTGGCCGCGCCGCAGTTCGGCGAGCATTGGGCCCGCCTGTGGCTCGATCTGGCTCGCTATGCCGACACGAAGGGCTACGAGAAGGATCTCGGCCGCACGATGTGGCCGTACCGGGATTGGGTCGTCGAGTCGCTCAATGCCGACATGCCGCTCGACCAATTCACCGCCGAGCAGCTGGCCGGCGACCTCATGCCCGCGGCGGATGCGGACACGACCCGCAAACGCCAGATCGCCACCGCGTTTCACCGGACCACGATGAGCAACGACGAAGGGGGCACCGATGACGAGGAATTCCGGGTCGCCGCCGTGAAGGATCGGGTCGACACGACCGTGCAGGTCTGGATGGGCCTCACGATGGGCTGCGCAAAGTGCCATACCCACAAGTACGACCCCATCTCGCTCCACGACTACTACGCCTTCTATGCCGTGTTCAATCAGACCGAGGACGCGGACCGTGGGGACGATGCTCCGCGGCTGGAGATGGTGTCGTCGGACGAGCGTGTCGAACGCGACAGGCTCGAGGCGATCGCCGATCACGCCCGGCGGGCGTTCGACGCGCACAAGACGCCCGACACCCCGGAGTGGCTGGCGGCCATGGGACGGGCGGATGCCGCGAAGAGGGCGCTCGGGGAGTTCGAGCAGTCGCTCACGCTGTTGCCCGTGATGCGGGAGTTGCCCGAGGGCAGGCGCCGCGTGACGCGAATCCACCAGCGGGGAAATTTCCTCGATCCGGGAGCCGAGGTGCCGGCGGCCGTGCTGCCGGCCTTCGGCGGGGCGGTCGGGAAGGCTCCACCCGATCGACTCGACGTGGCCCGCTGGCTGGTCTCTCCCGACAACCCGCTTACGCCCCGAGTCTGGGCCAACCGCGTCTGGGCGAGACTGTTCGGCATCGGCATCGTGGAGACGGAGGAGGATTTCGGGGCCCTCGGAGCGGCCCCCTCGCATCCGGAACTGCTCGACTGGCTCGCGGCCGAATATCGTGACGGAGGCTGGTCGCTCAAGAAGTTGGTGAAGACGATCGTGATGAGCGACACCTACCGTCAGCGGTCCGACGTGACGCCGGAACTCGCCGCCGTCGACCCACGGAACCGCATGCTCGCACGCGGCGGCCGCTTTCGCCTGTCCGCCGAGACGATCCGCGATCAGGCGCTGGCGGTCTCCGGGCTGCTGTCGCCGAAGATGGGTGGGCCGCCAGTGATGCCCCCGCAGCCGGCGGGCTTGTGGCGCAGCACCTACAACACGAAAAGTTGGATCGATGCCGAGGGCGAGAACCGGTTTCGTCGCGGCCTGTACACGTTCCTGAAGCGCACGACGCCATACCCCTCGTTCACGACGTTCGATGCGGGGAGCGGCGAGATCTGCCAGATCAGGCGGATCCGCACCAATACCCCGCTGCAGGCCCTGGTCACGCTCAACGATCCGGTCTTTCTGGAGGCCGCGGCGGCTCTGGCCGGGCGGATGGTGACGGCTGCGGACGGAGGCTCGTTGACCGATCCCACCGCCATCGCCGCCCGCGGCCTGCGGCTCGCCCTGGGTCGGCCGCCGCGCGTCGGGGAGCCAGCGCCGCTCGTGCGACTCATGGCGGATGCCCGGTCGCGGTTCGAGGCCGATCCGTCCGCCGCGGAGACGCTCGTCAGGGCATCCCGGGCACGGCTGCCGCCCGGCGAGACGCCCTCCGCCGGCGCTGCGCGGATCGTGGCGGCCAGCGCGATCCTCAACCTCGACGAGTTTCTCACCCGGAACTGAGCCTCATGACTTCACCCGCCGGCATCTCGTGGCAGAGCCTGGATCCCGGGCTCGAGCGCGCCCGCACCGTCACACGCCGTCATTTCTTCAGCTCGGGCGGCCTGGGGCTGGGCGCGATCGCCCTGGAGTCGCTGTCTGCTCGTGACGGATGCGCGGCGGGTGAGCCGCCCGCCGCCTCCAATCCTTTGGCGGTCAAGCGACCGATGATGCCGCCGCGGGCGACCCGTGTGATCTACATCCACCTCGCCGGCTCGCCGTCGCAGATCGACCTGTTCGAGCACAAACCCGAGCTTGCCAGGATGTCGGGACAGGACTGCCCGGACTCGTTCCTGCAGGGCAAGCGATTCGCCTTCATCAAGGGCGTGCCGAAGATGCTCGGCGCGCAGTTTCGCTTCGAGCGACGGGGTGAGTCGGGGCAGTGGGTGAGCGAGTTGATGCCGCATGTCGCGGAGGTCATCGACAAGGCGTGCGTGATCCGCTCGATGCAGTCCGATCAGTTCAATCACGCGCCCGCGCAACTCTTCGTGCACACCGGTGCGCCCCGTCTGGGCGGTGCCTCGATCGGCTCATGGGTGACGTATGGCCTCGGCAGCGACAACGAGAATCTGCCCGGATTTGTCGTGCTCTTGTCCGGCGGCAAAACGCCCGATGCGGGCGCATCGCTCTGGGGGGCGGGCTTTCTGCCGAGCGTCTATCAGGGCGTGCAGTGTCGCACCACCGGCGATCCCGTGCTCTACCTGGGGGATCCGCCCGGCATCGATCGCGGCATGCGGCGGCGGATGCTCGACGCGCTCGCGGAGATGAACGCCGCCGAGCATGCCGCCAGCGGTGACGCCGAGACGCTCACCCGGATCGCGCAGTACGAACTGGCCTACCGGATGCAGATGGCCGTGCCCGAGGTGATGGATTTGTCGCGGGAGCCGCGGCACGTTCTCGAACTTTACGGGGCGCGGCCCGGTGCCGTCGCGGCGGCCGACACCGCCACCACCGTCGACGTGCGGACGCTGTATCGCGGTGACGACCCCACGTTTGCCAATAACTGCCTGCTCGCCCGGCGGCTCGTCGAGCACGGTGTGCGGTTCGTGCAACTCTACGACTGGGGCTGGGATCACCACGGCTCTTCGCCGGGCGAGAGCATCGACGAGACGTTGCCGATCAAGTGCCGGCAGACCGATCGGGCCGTCGCCGCGCTGCTCGTCGACCTTGACCAGCGCGGGCTGCTCGATGAGACGCTCGTGGTCTGGGGGGGCGAGTTCGGCCGCACACCGATGATGCAGAACAACGTCCGTACCGAACTCAAGCCGGGCTTCATCGGTCGTGATCACCATCCGCACGCATTCACGATGTGGCTGGCCGGCGGCGGCATCCGGTCGGGTCTCGCCTGGGGCGCGACCGACGAATTCGGCTACTACCCGGTCGAGAATCCGGTGAGCATCCGCGAATTGCAGGCGACGATCCTGCATCTGCTCGGGCTCGATCCAATGCGATTCAGCTTTTCCTCCCAGGGCCTCGATCAGAGGCTCGTCGGCCCGACGAATGAAGGCCGGCCCGTCGCGGGCATCATGGCCTGATAGGGCCGAGGCGGTTCATTCGAGTGTGACCAACACGGTCCCGTCGGCGAGGTGATCGGTCGTCGCGGCACCGCGCCGTCCGCCGTGCTCGGCCGTCACCCGGAGTCGACCCTTGAAGGCGCGGACAGTGCAGCAGCCACTGCCGTCCGTCGTGGCCCTGGCGTCGGTCGTCCATTCCTTCTCGAACAGATCGAGCCAGACGCGGCCATTCGGCCGGAGGTTCCACTGACGGTCCCAGAACGCGGCCCTGGGCTTCCAGTGGGATCCCTCCCAGAAGCCCCAGCAGATCACGCCGGTCACGGACGGATGGCTGAAAACGGTGGTGAGGAAGTCGCGGGTATACGAGACCTGCACCTCTCGATCGGCGGTGTCGACGTCGAATTCGGTGATCTGGATGGGCAGGCCGAGCGTGGCGAACCGGTCGAGTTTGGCCAGGACGGCCTCCGGTCCAGGCGGGTTGCCGCCGAAATGTGCCTGCTCGCCGATGCCACCGATCGGGGCGGCTGCGGTCTGCAGGTCGGAGAGGATCTTGAAGAGCGTCTCGCTCGGGCTGCCCGGGCCGTCTCCCTGGAACATCACATAGTCGTTGTAGAAGAGCCGCGTGTCGGGCGTCTCGCGGGCCGCGATCCGGAACCAGTCGGCCATGGCGGAACGCCCGAGGATGTCCGTGGCATCGGTGTGGGCGTAGTTCTCGTTGACAACGTCCCATTCGTCGAGCAGACCGGACAGCCTCCGCGTCTGTCCCTCGACCCGGGCCTCGATCTCGCGCCGGAGTGCGGGAGGGTCGTGCTCCAGGGCGCGGAGTCGCGCCGGCATGCGGCCCCAGGACGGCCACACGATGACGTGGCCGCGAGGTGACATATCGTGTTCCCGCAGCCAGCGGATCGTGGCCAGGACGCGTTCCCGATGCGTCTCGCCTCCCTGCTCCCACGGGTCCCACTTGAGTTCGTCCTCGAACACGGCCTTCGTGAAGTGCCGCGTCAGCGTCTCGCGATAGCGGGCGTCGTCCGGCGTGGTGCCCAGAATCCGCTCAACTTTCACGCATGTGCCCAGCGCGAAGGCGTGTCGCGTGAGGCAGACCCGAATGGTCGCGTCGGGGACGGGTGTCCCGGTCGCGTCGCGCACCTGGACCGCGAGGTTGGCCTGTCGGATCTCGGCGATGCGCCGGGCGGCCGCCTTCCGCCATGGGGCGTCGGACTCGAAGCCGGGGTAGCGGCGGGTCGTCGTCCGCAACGTGGCAGGATCGACCTGTGGACCGTGATTCAGGAGTCGCAGATCGGCGACTTCGACGCATTGCGGCGCGAAGCCGAAGCGCAGCGCCACCTGCGCCTCGCCGGGCTCGTAGGCATGGTCCGCCCGGAAAGGCACCGAGACGTCGGCCCACTCGTCGGTGAACGAATGCGATGACTCCGCAAGCTTGCGATGGTCGCCGCCGGATTCCTCGACGACGCAGTCGATCTGTGCTTCGCCGGTCTCGTGGGAGCTCGTGATGCGCCGGGCGGCAAACGTCAATTGCAGCGCGTCACCGGCGGTGATTCTGCCGACCGTGGCCGTGGGCAGCGACACGTTCCAGGGATACGGCGGCTTCCGCGTGGTGGTGACACGGAACGCCCGCCCGCGACCCGCGGCGTCGCCGACCGTCTCGAGTCGAGCCGCCTCGGCGTCGGCTCCCCGCAAAGTGTCCGCGGGTGCGAACGGGAGCAGTGACACCGGCTCGTCGGCCCGGGCTGAAACGACGGCCGCCATGACGATTCCTGCCACGAGCCGCTGCACACAACCCGCGTGACGCATGCCGAACCCCCGATGGCCGTTGATCGATACGCATCGGATGGTAGCACGTGACCTGCCGGGCGCGCCGGGGACGCGGCGTTAGCAAGCGTCGCATAAAGGGGGGACACGACTCGGCTGTGGGAACGGAAGGGGAGAACGCCCACAATTTCAGGACTCGCGGCGTCGATCATTCTCTGCGGGGCGATCGCGCGGCCGTGCATCGAGAGGACGATCCATGGAGATCACACACGTCAGCATCCGGCCGAGGGTGTCCGGCTGCCGACTCCGACACGGTTTTACGCTCGTCGAGTTGCTCGTGGTGATCGCGATCATCGGGACGCTCCTCGCTCTCCTCCTGCCCGCGGTGCAGTCGGCGCGCGAGGCGGCGCGGCGGACATCCTGTTCGAACAATCTCAAGCAGACCGCCCTGGGCATGCTGACCTACGAGGACGCCAAGAAACGGTTCGTGTTCGGCTCCACGTACTCCAGTGGCACCGGTGCCCCGGGAACCGCGGTGCCTGCGGTGTCGGCGCGGCCCTGGAAGGTGTGGTTCGTCGAGTTGATGCCCTTCATCGAGCAGGGTGACGTCGCCAATCGCTTGAATCCCCGGGAGGATTACGAGGGCCCCACGAATCGGCCGCTGCTCGAGAAGAGGAGGGTGCCGTTGCAGGAGTGTCCGAGCAATCCCTACGCGGCGGGCTGCCGACGGTTGAACGATGGCGGGCAGTCACACACCGGATTTTTCCCCTGGACCGCGGCGTCCGGCGCCAACTACCCCAACTGGCCCGTCAGCTGTTATGGGTTGTCCATGGGTCCACAGGGCGTGGGCTCGACGCCCCATCCGATCGACTGCACCCAGGGATACGGCAGTTATTGCCGATCCAACGCCTATGCGTATCGGTTTGGATGGGACTGGTCGGCGCCCACGGAGAATCCGGGCATGTTCGGCGGCCGCAACAGGTTTCAGTGCCGCGTCAAGGACGTCAGCGATGGCCTGTCGAAGACACTCATGCTCTGCGAGCGACGCGGTGAACTGGGCTACTGGAGCGGGCTCTACTCGGTCAACTTCGTCGGCGTGCCGACGGGCATGCGGATCAACAGTCCATCGCAGACATTCGACACGTGGGCTGACTGGCAGAACAACATGGGGGCTGCGAGTTATCACTCCGGAGGCGCGTTCTTCGCCCTCGGAGCAGGGGCGGTGGTCTTCATCCAAGAGAACATCGCATTCGACGTGTACAACTACCTTGGAAACCGCATGGATGGGCAATCTGCCGCCGTTCCCTGATGTGTCGAGGCGACTGCATGTCGTCCGATCGCGAACTGCCATCCGCCTGACGGCCTTGGTCGTGATCATCGCCGCTCAAGGATGTCATGACCGGCAGCCGTTTCCGGGGGCCGTGAAGGTCACGGGTGTCGTTCGCTACGAGGGGACACCGCTCGCCCGGGGAACGGTGCAGTTCGGGGCCGTGGAGGGCAACGATTGCGGCACGGCGCGGGTGCGACCCGACGGCAGCTTCACGGTTTGGCTGCGGCCGGGCGACTACCGGGCAGCGGTCATTGCGTTCGACGGCATCGAGCGGGTGGATGACAAGGGTATACCCCTGCCGCAAAAGGCCGTCATTCCCCAGCGTTATTTTACCGTCGGGGAATCGGGTCTCACGGCGTCGATCGCCAGCGACCGACACACGCTGGCGTTCGAACTGCACCGGTAACGGGGATCGATCTCAAACCCGGCGGCCACTCGTGATCCGACGACCGCGGCTTCCGGCCACGGTCAGCATCGCCATGCCAGCGAGCGCCAGAGCCCACGTGCCAGGTTCCGGCACGACGCCGACCATCATCAGCCCGCCCGCGCCGGAGGCCGGCAGGCCGCCCAGCGAGAGTAGGCCAGCCGTGGCCACCGGCAGATACGAGCCCGCGTTGTAGAGCCCCGTGTTGTTGAGCAGCGTGATGTCGGTCAGCGTCACGCCGTTCGAGTAGTTGAAGTCGCCCTGCACCCACACCGCCCCCGTGCTCGCCCCGGCGCCGTACTTGCCGCCGTTGTTCACGAGATTGATGTCCGTGAAGTTCACCTGCCCGTCGAGGTTCGCGTCGCCGTAGGCCGCCCA
>CAIXGY010000214.1 GCA_903919035.1 uncultured Planctomycetaceae bacterium
AATCATTTCGACAGTGATGCGAGTTCCCCGAACGACCGGCTTTCCTAGCATCAGGCCGGGTTCGGACTGGATCAGTTGGTTGGTCATGGGGCCGTCGACTCAGGAGGATTCAACATGGCGTGCACCCGTACATGTTTCCATCAAGTGTCTTGGATTGTCGGCGCGAACTCAAGCACCGCCTCAACCTGCTTTCGGGTGACCCCGGGAAACCACTCAACGAATTCGTCAATGGTGGCGCCGTCTTCGAGGTTCTCGAAAAGTGCCCGAACAGGCACTCGCGTTTTGGCGAAGACCCAAGCCCCGCTGACCTTGGCTGGGTCGGTTCGACCGCAGTGCACTGCCCCCACGAGTTCATGGATCATCTTTAAAGAGACGTCGTTTACTCACGCAAATATACGGGCGTTCATCCACTGGTGCAATCACGACGATCGGCCTGCTGGATCCCAGGTAGGGAGCCGCACATCGTCGTCTGCCACGGACGAAGCACAGCGTAGGGATCGAGCGCGGCGCAGATTCCGGCACCGCGAACGGTTGCTGCACCGTAGCCGCGTCCTCATCGGCGATCGCGCTCATCGGCGTTCGAAAAGCACGCGCGATCGCGTCTTGGCGTGCAGGTCCTCAACTCACCCGGAGTCACACGCGGCGAGCCGCAAACTCGCAGTAGGGGCATTCCTCGGCGGCGACCGGTGGAGTCTTGCGTAGAAGGCACTCCTTCGCCGCCCTGATGTGGTCCTCGACCCAGTTGTCCGAGCCCTCGTAAGGAATCACGGTCATGCGAAACCGTAGTGTCTGGTCGAATCGCTTGGCCCCCGCGTCGCCGTTCGCGTAAACCCAATAAGCAGTCGACGAGACCCTAAAGCCATTTTGCCTCAGTAGCCATTGGTAGATTTCGATCTGCCGCTTGTATCCAGAGTGCCACTCCTCGTTGAGTTCGGTGATGTCGGCCACCTTGGCGGTTGCCTTGTAGTCGACGACGATCAGTTCGCCATCGCCGGTTTCCCAAAGATCATCCACCGCACCGGTGACGAGCATGTTGGTCGGTCGATGCAGGGCCTGCACGCCCGTGAAGTTGGTGCGCCACTTCTCTAAATCCGGGTGGGCGAACGGAATCGCCTTGATGCCCGCCTGATTCATGAGTGGGTGGGGCTTACGATCACGACGAAAGGCGTCAAACTCGCGCTTCAGCAACGCATCGACTGCTGAGTTGAGATTGAACGGAAACCCTGCTGGTCGGCCATGACCAAGCCGCTTGTCAAAGTAAAAACACCGCGGGCAGTCGTGGAATAGCTCCAGCCCGCTACGCGATATCCTGTACGGCGTCGTGGAGCGGGGATCGAATAGGTTGCGGGGACGAGGCATGCGTCAATGGCACCGCAAGGTGCTAGGACCAACGATGTCCATGGGATTTGTAAACTACCGCCATGGTACCGGATGCCCCCTCGCCGTTTGTAGAGATTCCGCATGGGGATTGGGTATGCGCGAATCCGCTCGCGTTCGCGATATATGACCGATTTCCAGTGTCGCCGGGGCACGTGCTCGTGATCACGCGGCGGGTCGTGCCGACGTTCTTCGAGTGCACGGCTGACGAGCAGGCAGCCCTCATGGAGCTCGTGGGCGAGGTAAAGGCCCTGCTCGATGAGCGGCTCGACCCCAAGCCCGATGGCTACAACGTCGGCTTCAACGCCGGGGCCGCGGCCGGCCAGACCGTGCCGCATGTGCATGTGCATGTGATCCCGCGGTATGCCGGCGACATGGGCGATCCCCGCGGCGGCGTGCGGCATGTGATTCCGGGGAAGGGGAACTATCTGGCGGGGCCGCCGGCTGGCGGTACAGGGGATCCGCGGCTCTCGCTCACCACCGGGCCCGAGCGTCCCCTCTGGCCTCGGCTCGCCGAGCGGCTGCCGGGGGCGAGCGAGATCGACCTGCTCGCGTCGTTCGTGCAGCCCTCGGGGCTCGACGTCATCCGCGCCGGGCTTTTCAGTGCGATCGCCGCCGGGGCCCGCGTGCGGCTGCTCGTGGGCGATTACCTCGGCATCACGTCGCCCGAGGCATTGCGGCGGTTGCTTGGCTGGATGGACCTCGCCGGCGGAGCCTTCGAGGCCCGGCTCGCGGAGCTCGAAAAACTCCGCGGCTCACCCGATTCGTTTCATCCGAAGGCGTGGCGGATCGCGGATTCGTCGGGCGGGATCGTGGTCGTGGGATCGAGCAACCTCTCGCGGTCGGCCCTCGTCTCCGGCGTCGAATGGAACCTGCTCGGCGAGACGTCGGGCTCGGGTGACCTCGACCGAGACCTCGTCGCCGCCTTCGACGATCTCTGGCAGCAGGCCACGCCGCTCTCGCCCGACGTGGTCGAGCGGTATACGGCCCGGGCCGCCGAGGCGGCCGAACTTCGTCGCGCATGGGATGGCGAGTCTGAAGCCGCTCTAGCCCCCGCCGGCCCGCCGGGCGCCTTCACCCCGCGCCCCTGGCAGCAGGAG
>CAIXGY010000215.1 GCA_903919035.1 uncultured Planctomycetaceae bacterium
CCGCGCGCGGCCGCTCGTCGGGGTCGGTCTCCTGCTCGTCGCCAGCGGTCTTGCCCACGTCGTGGTGTGGGCACTGCTCGGTGGGCCATGGGAGGGCGCCGTGGCCTGGCGGAAGCCGATCCTCTTCGGCATCTCCGCCGGCCTCACGAGCCTGTCCCTTGGCTGGGTATGCGCCCGGCTGACGCGGCGGCGGGGCGACGCGTTGCTCGCGTGGGTCGCGGCCCTGTCGCTCCTCGTGGAGGTGGCACTCATCGACCTGCAGCGATGGCGGGGTGTGGCGAGCCATTTCAACCGCGCCACCCCGTTCGACTCGATGGTGTCCGACGTGATGGGGTGGCTCATTCTCGTCGTCACGGTCGTGTGCATCGATCTCACGGCGCGGTTCCTGCGGCGGCCGCCGGCCGCCATGTCTCCTGACATGATCCTCGCGGCGCGGGCGGGCCTCGTGCTCCTGGTCGTGTCGTGCCTGCTCGGCATCTGGTCGAGCCTGCACGGTGAGGCACGCCGCCTGGCAGGGCTCGCGCCCGAGACAGTCGGTGCGGCGGGCGTGGCGAAGTTTCCGCACGGCGCGGTGATCCACGCGATCCAGTGGCTGCCGCTCCTGGCCTGGGCCGCCCGGCGGGCCGGCGTCGACGCGCCGAGGCGGGTGTGGCTCGTCGCGAGCGCGACGGCAGGCACCGTGCTCGTGCTGGCCTATGCGCTCGGGCAGACGCTCGCTGGTCGGACCCGGTTCGACGCGACCCCCGCGGCGGCGGCGGTGCTGGCCTGCGGGGCCGCCGGCCTCGCTGTGCCGGCGGCCGTCACGGCGTGGACGTGGTGGTGGCGGCCTCGCGGCGAACCGGGGCGAGTCGCCTGACGTGACAGCCGCTGGCTTCCAGAGGCAACTCGCATTGCTCCCCTCGGAGAGGCTGTCTAGAGTCTGGAAACACGGAGTGTGTGCGTTCCGCCACGACGCGGTCACCGAGGCTGATGACCGGCGTGGCGGCGACCGTGTCGCGCGGCCATGACCTCATCCGACTCGACAGCCCGGATCCAGCAGGCGCGGCGGCTCGTCGCCGACCTGCTCGTGCCGAACCCGGTCATCTACTGGGTCGATTTTCTGACCAGCCTCGTCGTGGGATACGGGGCGACGGTGATCTACCTCCAGGCGGCGCCGTTCTCGGCGCGGCAGGGTGCGGCCTTGGTCGTGGCCGGCCTGGCCCTGTTTCGTCTGTCGCTCTTCGTCCACGAGATCGTCCACTTCAGACGTGGCGAGATGACGGCGTTCAAGGTGGCGTGGAATGTTTTGGCCGGCATCCCGCTGCTCATGCCCTCGTTCCTCTACGAGCACCACCTCGATCACCACAACGCCCGCCACTATGGGACGCCACGGGACGCCGAATACCTGCCTCTGGGCGTGGCCCGGCTGCGGACCTTGCTCGGCTACCTCGCCGAGATCGCCATCCTGCCGCTCGTGGCGGTGGCCCGGTTCCTCATCGGCACGCCGGTGTCGTTCCTCCATCCGCGGCTGCGGCAGTTCGTGCTCGAACGCTGCTCGCCGCTGGTGATCAACATGCGGTGTCGGCGGGAGGTGCCGGCAGACGCGCCGCGCCGGCTGTGGGCCGTCCTCGAGGCCGCCTGCTTCCTGCGGGCCTGCGGACTGTTCACGTTTCTCATCGCCGCCGAGGTCAGCCTGGGCGGCCAGTCGATCGACGTCGGCTGGCAGCGGCCCCTCAAGCTCTACGTCCTGGCGCTCTTGGCGCTGGGGCTGAATCACGTGCGCACGCTCGTGGCGCATCGCTTCGAGAGCGCGGGTGAGCGGATGAGCTTCGCGGATCAGCTCGACGACTCGATCAACGTGGAGGGCCGCACGCCGCTGGTCGCACTCATGTTTCCGGTAGGGCTGCGTTACCACGCCCTGCACCATCTCTTTCCGTCGATTCCCTACCACAACCTC